>JANNQH010000484.1:0-6082 GCA_031400655.1 Deltaproteobacteria bacterium
GACCTCCCGCCCGATTTCGGATCTGCCTTCGGGCGACTTCTCGGCCTGGAGAAACTCGGTGTCGAGGACATGAAGCTCATGATCCTGCTCGAGACCGCCGGTGAGCCGCTCTATTTCGGTCTGGCCGAGGGCTTGTCGTCGGAGGAGGCGCGATCGCTGCTCCGCCAGAACGGTCGCGAGGAGACGGCCCACGCCCATCGCCTGAAAAAGGCGATCGAGATCCTGACGGGCGAGCCTTATGCGATTCCGACCCTCGACGAGAATCCCTACGGAAAGCCGCCGGCGATGGGCCCGGTCTCGCCCGAGCTGCTGCGCGGGCTGATCCAGGCCGAATTCGGCGGCGACAAGCTCTATCAGACCTACGCCGCAAACGAGCCCGACCCCGAGGTCGCCGCGCTGCTCCTCCAGAATGGCCGCGAGGAGACGCGCCACGGGCAGCGGGTCGAGCAGGTGATCGCGCTGCTCGGCGGGTGACCGTCCTCAGTCGGCGCGGGCTTTGGAATTGCGCGGGCGGGCCGCCGTTGTCGTGAGTTCAGCCCGCCAGCGCTCCATCACGGACACACCACGGTGGCGTTCGCGTTATCCGTGCAGGCGTTATTTCCCAGATTGAAGATCGTCCCAACGCTGATGACGACGGTGCCGCCGGTATTGCTCGTGATCAGGTTCTCGCGGTAGCCCGCGTCATCGCCGAGGCTCAGGCCTGCGCCGGTGTTGTCGCGGAGTGCGTTGCCGATCACAAGAGAGCCGGCACTCGTCGTGATCCCATTGCCCAGATTCAAGTACGCCGTGTTGCCGGTCGCCGTGCTCCCAAAGCTGATCGAGAATCCAGCGGACGAATTCAAGTACGAGGTGTTGCCGCTGACCGTGCTCCCCGGGCCGGTAGAGACTCCAGTCGCGCCATTGGTGGACGCCGTGTTGCCGGTCACCGTGTTCCCGGCGACCGTGCCGATTCCATTGCCCCCGTTCAGGGACACCATGTTCCCGCGGATCGTGCTTCTCAAGCCGGTCAAGATCCCGGACCCGCCGTTGCTCACCGCGCTGCTCCCCTTCACGATGCATGCGGAGGCGTTTCCGGTGTCGATCCCGTCGAGGCGATTGGAACCGACTCGGAGATCGCTCAGAACGCAGCTATTGCCGTCGATGTCGATTCCATCCACTCCCATGCCCGAGATGCTTCCCTTGGAGATGAGTGCGCGAGGCGCATCGATAGACACGGTGACTCCGAACCCGACACCGCCGTTGGGAACGCAGCCGATGGGTGTTCCCGAGCAGCTGACCACGCCGCGAATCGCGAATCCGCCGAGATCGAGGCTCACGTCGGGCCCGCTGATTGCGACGCCGGTCGTATTCTCGTCGGGAAGCGTGATGTCGCCCGTCAGCCGGTAGCTGCGACCCGCGCTGCCGTCGATCGTGATCGGGAATCCCGCAGCATCCCCTGGAAAGCAGCCGGTCTGGACCGCGCAGGTCTGGCTGATCTCCAGCACGCCGTCGGTCGCGAAAGCAGGGGTGGCGAAGAGGATGCTGGCAAAAGCAGTTGTCAGCGTGGCCGTCACAGGAATGGATCTCATTGGACTGGCTCCCGTCCAATCCTCATCCCCCAGTTGCAATCCTAACACGATCAGCAGCCGCGCCATCACAGGCGTCCAGCGGGTCCCGACACAGGCGGACTGTCAGGGCCAATCGGCACGGATTCAAGCCCGGAAGATGAAAACCGCGCCACACAGCGCCGCGCCCACGCTGTACATGAGCCAGGTGTCGCTGGTGAAATAGGGATAGACCATCAACGCGATACCGATCCAGTAGGGACCTTGGCGTGAGGTCGCCTTGCCCCAGCGATAGGCGGCAAAGCCGAGGATCCCGAACGCGACGGAGCCTGCGATATAGGCCACGCTCGGTAAAGTGAAGCCGGCGGATTCCAGGATCTTGAGTTCATCCATGGCAGTGAACCCTCTCGGCATTCCGTGCCTCCGGCATGACCATCACGGTCGCCGGCTAGTTCTTGCCAGGCATGATCCAGCCGATCACCGTGCTCGCGACGCTGATGACGACGCTTCCGATGAGCGCACTGATCAGCTGGGTCAGCACGCCGCCACGAGCCCGAAAAGACCCTCCTACACGAAGTCGTTCGCGCGGAGCTCGTGTCCTTCCTCGCCCGAGCGAGATCGGAGGGAGCGCCCGTCGCCCGCTTCGTCGAGCGCGAGGTCCGTGCCTATCTCGAGTGTGGGGTGCTCGCGCACGGCTTCCTGCGCGTCCACTGCGACGCCTGCGGCTTCTTCCAGGGGGCTTCACATAGGAACTCGCAACCTTCGCGTTCGTTGCACTCGCCATCATGGCGGGCATCATGAGGCGGAGCCGCACGACGACGACGCGCCCCGATGCATTTTCTGAATTACCTACGCACCACCTTTCCCGAGCGCGGTCAACCCGCCTATTCGCCTCCGATGATGAACAATCAGTGCGCCAATGCCGCAGGCCAACAAGGGCATCGTCGATGGCTCGGGAACGGAGAACCGGTTGGACACGATATGGCCGGACACGGAGTGCACGGTGTAGCCAGGGGGGAGGCTGAATACATCGATATTCAATGGGAAGCGCAGCGTATTGGCGAACCCGGCGGCACCTTCTGCGTACCGGAACTCACTGGCCGCCGGTGGGCCACCCGCGCGCCCGTCCACGATCGCATCGACTGAGATTAGAAGGGCTGCACCAAATGGCCGGCCCACCGGGAGGGTGTGGATCGCAGTCGAGAACAGCTCATGCCCGTCGAAGCCATTCTCGAGGAGGAATTGACCGAACTCGAACCCCGAGCTGATTGCTGCCGGGGCAGACGAGGTGGTGGATTTGTCGAGAGCCCCGGCGAGGGCGTAGGCATTCACGCCAGGATCACCCACGAAGTCGGTTGGAAATCTCAGTTCAGCATTAAATTGCACCCTTGCCCTCCCAGTGGCATTGAACGTTCCTCCAGTCGCTACAGCGTTCTGGCCGAGCGAGCCCGACAGCTCGACGCTGAAAGAGCCCTGCACTGTGCCGATCTGAGTCGGGTCGGATTCCGAGACGATGATCAGATCGTCCAGGGCGACTTGCGCAGACGCAAAAGCTGAGTGCGAGATTGATTCAAACTGATTCGCCGTCGGGTAATTCGAGACCGCGTGAGCGTTGACGCCGACCTGCCCAGGGCGGGCCACGGCGATCGCCTCCGCCGTTTTAATGTTTTGTGGGAACCCTGGTTGCGAATACCAGTAGGACGACGAGACGTTCTGCTCCATGTTGGAAAAGGGTGGCTGGAAGAACCCTCCATTCGTCCCAGCACTCGCAGAGTAATATGGTTCCGCCATCGCCGGCCGGCTCGCTGAAAAGGCTAGACCGACCATGAACGCAAACTCGGCAGCGAAAGAGACGTGACGGCTGCGCATCGAGAAGACCCTCCGTTGGGTTCGATCAGTCGGCTCTATTAGTGGCCTTCCCTTCCCCTGTGTGCCGAGCCTTGCATCGACCCAGGCACTCACCTGCAACGACCGCAACCACGCGCGTGAGAATCCGGGGCAGGACGCTGCAGATCGTCCGTTCGAATCTGATCTCCATCGCGATCGGCAGCCTGCCTTTCGACAAATCCGGCCAAGCTCAAATGACCATGCGCCGAACCCTGGGCGATTACAAGCCATTTCGCCGATCCACCTCCTCTCGATGCGTCGCCACCCCGTGGGCGATTGCGCCGACGCGCTGCTCCTACTCCCCGCCGCGAACATTGGACCGGGGGAGATCCTCGTCGACGATTTCTCGAACTCGGAGGCAAGCGTGCTCGCCGGCCTCGAGGCGATCTGCGGACGTCCCCTCCGCTGCCACACCCTCGACCGCCGCGATCGCGTGGCGCTCCGGCGGGTCTTCGAGGCGGAGGGGCCGATCGGGGGCGTGATCCATTTCGCGGCCTCGAAGGCCGTCGGTGTATCCCAGGCGAAGCCGCTCCACTACTACGCGAACAACCTGGGATCGCTGCTGGCCGTGGTCGAGGTCATGCTCGAGTTTCGCGTTCGCGAGCTCGTCTTCTCGTCCTCGTGCACGGTCTAAGGCCAGCCGGAGACCCTGCCGGTGGGCGAGGTGACACCGATCGCACCGCCGGCCTCCGTCTACGGGGCGACCAAACAGATGTCGGAGCGGATCCTCTTCGACCTGGTGGCGTCGCAGGCGCCGGTGCGCGTGATGTTGCTTCGTTATTTCAACCCGATCGGGGCCCATCCGAGCGCTCGGATCGGGGAGCTGCCGCTCGGGGATCCACAGAACCTCGCGCCGATCATTCTCCAGAGCGCCGCGGGGCTCCGGGGTCTCGTCCAGATCTTTGGGGACGATTGGTCGACGCCCGATGGCACCTGCATTCGCGACTTCATCCACGTCGTCAATCTGGCCGAGGCCCACGTCCGGGCGCTGGCTTGGATGCGCCGCGAGACGCGAGCATCCCTGATCGAGGTCCTGAACGTCGGCACGGGTCGCGGGGCCTCCGTGCGCGATGCGATCGGTGCCTTCGAGCGGGCCACGGGCCTGAAGGTGCCGACCCGCGTCGGCCCCCGCCGCGACGGCGACATCGAGCAGATCTACGCCAGCGTCGAGAAGTCGGCTCGACTCCTCGACTGGCGCGCGAAGCGCAGCCTCGAAGACGCCATGCGCGACGCCTGGCGCTGGCAGCAGACCCTGCCCCCCGCTGACGAGTCGACGCCAGCCGAAGCGCAGCGTCACCCTGAAGATCGCGGCTCAGCGGCAATCCGCGCCGACAAGCCCCGCCGAGCGCACGCCGCCCCGGACGGCCCCGGACGGGGAAAGTTGACCTATATGCTCTTACCGGTGGCGCAGAAAGGGCCGCTTCTTCTTCCTATTCGCTACTCGCCACTCGCCATTCGTGAACGGAGATCGCCAGCGGAGCGTGGTCTCCTCTCTGCTACCGTCAGCTAACAGAGAAATCGAACGATCCGAGTCGGCCCGATCCGACCGGGACGCCGGAGCATTCATGAAACTCGCCATCGAACTCTCGGAAGACCAGGCGCACCGCCTGCGCGAGGGAGCCGATCGGCTGGGGGTCGAGCCGGAACAGCTCGCACTCGCAGCCGTGATGGATCTGATCGCTGCGCAAGGCCCCGACTTTGATTCCGCCGCATCGCGGGTTCTGGAGAAGAACCGGGAGCTCTACCGGCGTCTCGCGTGACCCGATATCTGTCGCTGCGAGAGATCCTGACGCTTCACGAACGCATCGCCGCCGGATCCGGAGGCGGGGTCGGCGTCCGCGATCTCGGGCTTTGGAGTCCGCGATCGCCCAGCCTCGGCAGAGCTTCGACGGCGCGGACCTCCATCCGTCGATCATCGCCAAGGCCGCAGCGCTCGGATTCTCGCCGATCTCGAATCATCCGTTCGTCGACGCAAACAAGCGAGTCGGGCACGCTGCGCTGGAAGTCTTTCTCATGCTGAACGGGTATGAATTGAACGCATCCGTCGACTCGCAGGAGCGAGTGATCCTTACGGTGGCAGCTGGTCGATTGACTCGCGACGAGTTCGCCCGCTGGGTTGCGGATCACGTGATCGAAGCGACGAGTGAGGTGCTCGAGGAGTGAGCACCTCGCCGACGCGGCGGGTCGACCTCAGCGACGTCGCTGGTGCCGCCGTATGCCGCCCAGTGCCGCTCCCTGCCAAGTCGCTCTCGTAACTACCTGATTTTTCTACGCTTGGGTCCAGCTTGCGGAGCTGAGAGTCGCAAGGTCGAGTCCTGCCGGGCGCGCCGTTTCCGTTCGCCGCCGTCGTGATGAAGGCGCACGAGTCGGTGGGGCTCGTGCGTGCGCTCCCAGTGCGTGTGAAGGCCGGCGAACGTGCGCAACGTGCCCTAGGCGACCGCCCCGCGCTTGCGAACGAGTCGCCCCGGCGTCGCTCCCGTGTGATTCCCGGCCCGGACGACGATCTGTCCAGCCACGATCGTGGCCGCGATGCCGGTCGACTTCTGTTCGATCCGCTTCTCGCCGGCGGGCAGGTCGTGGACCAGGGTCGGCATCGCGGGCGCGACAGTCGCAGGATCGAGCACGTTCAGATCCGCGAGGAGCCCCTCGCG
>JANNQH010000485.1:0-6450 GCA_031400655.1 Deltaproteobacteria bacterium
GCACCAGCGAGTCCCAGGCCATGATCGAGCTCGGGAGGTTGATCCGCCCCAGGCCCGGGATGATGTGCCAGAAGCGGGCCGGGTGGCCCATGTCAGCCATGACGAACAGCAGGCACATCACGATCGAGGCGACGGCGAGCATCTCCCCGAACAGGGCGACTTCCTTGATCGGCTTCCAGTCGTAGACATACGCCGGGATGACGAGCAGGACAGCTGCCGCGGCGACGCCAACCAGGAAGGTGAAGTTGCCGATGTAGAAGCCCCACGACACGGAGTCGCGCATGTTGGTGACGATCAGCCCGTGCTCGATCTGGTGGGCGTAGGCGAGGAACCCCTGGACGATGCAGAATGCCAGCAGGCCGAGCCACGCGTAGTACACCCTGTTCCCGCCAAGGAACGCCATGCGGGCGGTGCCCGTGACGAAATTGAGGACCTTCGGCGGGAGGCTCACAGCCCGTAGTAGTAGAAGAATTTGGGCTGCGTGTTCAGTTCTTCCTTGAGGATGTACACGCGCTTGTTCTCCATGATGTAGCGGATCTCGCTGTCCGGGTCGAGGAGGTTCCCGAACTTGCGGGCGCCCACCGGACACACCTCGACGCACTTCGGGTACAGCCCCTTCCGCGTCCGGTGGAGGCAGAACGTGCACTTCTCAACCACCCCGCGCATGCGGGGACGGTTGCCGAGGTACTCCGTGTCCGCATTGAGCTGGTCGGTCGGGATGGTGGGATCGCCCCAGTTGAAGCGCCGCGCTCCATAGGGGCATGCCGAGATGCACGAGCGGCAGCCGATGCACCAGTTGTAGTCCACCACCACGATGCCGTCCGCCTCCTTCCAGGTGGCGCCCACCGGGCAGACCTTGGTGCACGGCGAGTTCTCGCACTGCTGGCACGCGACGGGCATGTAGAACTTGCCGGGTGCGGGGACCGTCTCGTGGTCGTAGGACGCGTCGGCATTCTCGAGGTTGACGCCCCCCTCCTTGTCCATCTCGAGGACGGTGATGTAGTGCGTCTGCGGATCGCGCGACAGGTTGTTCTCGTCCACGCAGGCGTAGACGCACCGGCGGCACCCGATGCACCTCGACAAGTCGAGGGCATACCCGAACAACACCCCCTCGAGCGGGGGCGTGGCACTGACGGTCACCTGCTTGCCGTACTTCTCGCTGTACGTCTTCTCGAGCCGCGCGAGCACCAGCCTCAGTTCCTCGGGGGAGAGGTCCTGGAAGTGCTGCTGCATGAAATCGTCGAGAGCCGCCTTGGCGGACGCGCAGCCGGAGGCCGTCGCGGTGCCGGCGAGCGCGAAGAGGCCGAGAATGAGCGCCTCACGCCGGGTGTACCAGCTCGCGGGCGCTTCTGGCACGGGCGACGGGATCTCGGGGTGGTCGCTCACTTGATCGCCTCCTGCCGCAGCGGCGGTGGCAGCGGCTTGAGTGGCTTGAAGCGCGGCGAATGAGGGCTATGGCAGCTGGGGCAGAGCAGGTATTGCCTGGCACCAGACCACGAACCCGTCCGCTTGCCGTGCTCGCCCGCCTTCCAGTTGCGCAGCGTCGGACCGTGGCACTGGCCGCAGAGCCGGTACGACTCGGTGAACGGGATGCGGCGGCCGTCGGCGAGGTGCAGGCTGTCGCGGAACGCGGCGTCGTGGCAGTCGAGACACCAGCGGTTCTGCTCGTCGTGCTGCAGGACGATCTCTTCGTGGAATTCGACCACGTGCGGCTTGCGGTCGACAACATCCTCCGGGCCATGACAGTCGGAGCAGGGAAACACCCCGTCGGAGAAGGGCGGAGGCTCCGCAGGGAACAGGGTCGCCGCGAGCCTGGTCGAGCCATCGGTCGTTCCAGTCCCGCCAAACCGGCTGTGCGCTGCCGGCTTCGGGCCGCACGCCACCGTGAGCAGCATCAAGGGCAGCAACCATGCCGCAGGTCCGCCCGCAGCAGCCAGCCAGATGCGTTTCGTCCGCTTCACATATCCCCCGGGTGAACCCGCTCCACGCCGCGACGCTGACGCACAAAGGAGGTCCGGTCTGAAGAGATGCCCACCGCCCATGCAGCAGCACATGGTGCCGGTCGCATCAAATCGGTGGAACATGCGTGGCAGGCTACCCCATCAGGGCGCCTTCTTGCCCGAGAGCTCGCGCAGGTAAAGCGCGACGGCTTTCATCTCGGCCGGGTTGATCTTCTCCTTGAACGACTTCATCCCCTCGCCCTTGCCATTCACCAGAACCTTCACCACCGAATCATCCGACCGCTTCGCCATGAAGGCGGCGTCGAATGCGGCGAGCTTCGCGAACTTCTTCTGCAACGCCTGGGGGGGGATCCCCTGCACACCATGGCACTTGCGGCAGTTCTCGTCATACAGCGCCTTGCCGTCGGGGGCCTGGGCGCTGGCGCGGACTGCCAGCGCGGCGATCAGGGCAGTGACCAGCAGGGTGGCTCGCATCAGGGACACTCCTCGGGCTTGGAAGGATCGGGACGGTGTCATGGGATTCGTTGCGCCTGAGCAGGCCAGCGGCTCACGAAGCCTGACCGGCAACTCTAGAAGGTGGATATCGGTTGGCTGTGCAAGCAGCGCGCCCCTCGATGAAATCGCCGCAACACTTTTTCACGCAACGAGTTATGTCCAATAGCCTGCACTTCGGCCACCCGGCGCATGGGTGATATCCCCCACGGCGGGGGCTATACTTCTAGCGCTCTGGGGCATTTGCCCCGATCGCGTGGTTCGTTGATTCGCTGGAACACCAACGCCGCCAAGCAGTTGCCTGAGGTCTCGGCATCGGCGTTCCTCTTGCAGTAGGTGCCGTTGTCCCGAGTTGTCGCGATCGCACGGCGACGAGGAGTGGGGAGTGCCGCATTCGCCGGATGCAATGCCCGGGCGGACCTCTTGGGTCCAGCGGATCTCTGAGCGGCTGACTCGGCGCCTCAACCGTCGGCTCCTCGCCTGGTTCCTGCTGATCTCGATCGTTCCACTGATGGCGGCCAGCGTCTTCGGCTATGGCCGGAGCTCGACCATCATGGCGGAACTCGCGCAGCGCTTCCTGGTCGCATACGCGCGTCTCGAGGCGGAGCACGTCGGCGACCGCATCGAGAAGGGCCTCAGGGCCCTGCACGATGTCGCCACCGGCAACGAGGTCCTGTCAACTGCCGCCGAGCGGGGCCGCGCCGCTACCGACGGCCCGGTGCTCCAGGGCTACCTCGTCGAGTTGCGGAGCGAGCTGAAGCTGTTCGACGCGCTGGCGCTCTTCACTGCCGATGGCGCGGTGGTCGCCGCGACCGAGACGTCGGACCACCGCCCCGTGCGCGCCTCTCGGCCAGCACGAATCGCCTTCGCCGAGTTCGCTGTCGGGGCGGAGGGCACCCCGCCAGTGCTCAGGCTCGTCACTCCAGTCTTTGCCAGTGATACCATCCCCGTGGGCTACCTGGTGGCCACCGTCCTGCGCACCGAGACTGCGGCGTTCCTCGAGCTGCCCAGGTACCAGGACAGCAGGATCGAGGGGATCATCGTCGATGCCGAGCGGCAGACGCTGGTGACCTCCCCGACGCTTGACTTCCTCAGGGGGGATCGAGTGCTGTCACACCCGCTGGTCGGCGCGGCGGCTGGTGCGGTCACCGGCTATCACGACCTGCTGGGGCGGGAGCGGATTGCCGCCATCGCCGACGTGCCGCACTCCTCCTGGCGCTTCATCGCGGAGGTGTCCGCCACCGACGCGCTGCGTCCCCTGCGACGACTCGGCTCCGTCTCCCTGATGATGGTGCTGCTCTTCGCTGATCAGGTAGGCGACGAGGGGGGTATTGAGGGCTGGATCCCAGAAGGGCAGCTCGATATCGCGGCCCTCGGCGTCCTTGGCTGCGGCGGTCATGCGGGTCGAGGCTGCCGGGGCGATGCAGTTGACGCGGATGCCGAAGCGGGCGAGCTCGAGCGCCCATGTATAGGTCATCGAGGCGATCGCGCCCTTGGCCGCCGCGTAGTTGGTCTGGCCGAAGTTGCCCATGTGGGCGCCCGAGGTCGTGTTGACGATCGAGCCTCCGTCGCCCTGATCCTTCATGCGCAGCGCCGCCGCCTGGGCGACCCAGAACGTGCTCTTGGCGTGGATCCGGAAGACGTCGTCGAACTCCGCGTCGGTCATCTTGAGGAACGAGCGATCCCGCACGATCCCGGCGTTGCTGATGGCCGCGTCGATCCGGCCAAACGCCGAGACGCACTCCGCGACGAGCGCCTCGCAGCCCGCCCGTGTCCCGATGTCGTCTCCGTTCGCCCGGGCGATGCCGCCCTTCGCCTCGATCTCCCGGACCACCGCCTCGGCCTCGCGGAGGTCGACGTCGTTGACGACGACCGATGCCCCCTCCGACGCGAGGACCATCGAATGGCCTCGGCCGATCCCGCGGCCCGCGCCCGTGACCACCACGCATTTACCTTCGACCAGACCCATCGTTGTCTCTCCCCACCTAGCGTCCCGTGAACTTCGCCGGACGCTTCTCGAGCATCGCATGGACCGCCTCGCGGTGGTCCTCCGACGCGGCCGAGATCACCTCGTGCGCCAGGCCGAGATCCATCGTCGCCATTGCCGCCTGCCGCAGCGGCAGGTTGAGCACGCTCTTCGTCAGCTGGACCGCCCGTCCCGGGTTCGCCGTGATCGCGCAAACGATCGATTCGACCTTCGCGTCGAGCTCTTCCCGGGGCACCGCATGATTGAGAAGCCCGAGCGAGACCGCCTCTTCCATCGTGACGAGCTTTCCCGTGAAGAGGAACTCCCGCGCCACGGCGTAGCCGGCGAGCTGTGCCCAGAGAAGGGCCCCGCCGTCGCCGCAGACGAGGCCGACATTGCAGTGGGGATCGCCGAATTTAGCGCCACGGACGCCGACCGTGATGTCCGATGCGAGAGCCAGCGTCGCGCCGAAGCCGACCGCATGGCCGTTGAGTCTCGCGACGATCGGCTTGTTGCAGGCGAGCATGCCGTGGATGATGCGCTTGGCTTCGCCCGAGGTGTGCAGCCATTGCGTATCGTTGCCCATGTTCTGCTTCATCTGCGCCGGGTCGCCGCCGGCGCTGAAGGCGCGCTCGCCGGCGCCGGTGAAGACCACGCAGAGGACCTCGGGATCGGCGTCGATGTCGTCCCAGATGCGCGAGAGCGACCAGTGCATCGCATCCGTGTTCG
The DNA here is from genome assembly GCA_031400655.1 of Deltaproteobacteria bacterium. Classification (GTDB taxonomy): domain Bacteria; phylum Myxococcota_A; class UBA9160; order UBA9160; family UBA4427; genus UBA4427. Next base: position 5,149 of record JANNQH010000485.1, read on the forward strand.
CGTTCAGCTTCTCCGGATTGTTCAGGGTCAGCGTGAGCACGCGGTCGCGGATCTCGAGCGCGAGATGCTCCGTGTAGCGTTGATAGTCGATCCGTCTCATTCTTCAGCTTCCCTTCCTATGCGCTGCTCTCAGCGCCGTGGCTCCCGCGGCAGCTCGAGGATGCGCTCCGCGATGATGTCGCGTTGCACCTGCGAAGTCCCGCCCGAGATCGTGAACTGGATCGACCAGAGATAGTCGTGCAGCATCTCGGCCTGCGGGAGTCCCCCGAAATCCTCGAGCGACAGTGCGTCGCGGCCGAGCAGCTCCATGCCGAGCTCGCCGAGCTCTTGGTAAAGCTCGCTGTAGCGCAGCTTCACCGCGGAGCCGACCAGGCTGGGCACCCCCGTGCGATCGGCCTCGGACACGCACATCTGCGTGAGTCGCCAGAGCGCCTCGACGTTCGCCTCGAGCTGCCCCACGCGATGGCGCAGCCGGGAATCCGCGAAGCGTCCGGGTCTCTGGCGAGCGAGGGTCACGAGCCGGCGGAGCTGGCTGCGCAGCGCGATGATGTGCTGCGCGAACGAGGTCCCGCGCTCGAAGCGGAGCGTCACGTTCGCGACCCGCCAGCCGTCGTTCTCCGCGCCGACCCGGTTCTCGACCGGCACCCGCGCGCCGTCGAGGAAGACTTCGCAGAAATGGCTCTCGCCCTCGAGCGTGTCGATCGGGCGCACCTCGACACCCGGCTGATCCATCGGCAGGATCAGCCAGGAGAGGCCCTTGTGCTTCGGGGCGTCGGGATCCGTCCGGACGAGTAGCTCGCAGTAGTTGGCGATGTGGGCGCGCGTGCTCCAGATCTTGTGGCCGTCGACGCGGTATTCGTCACCCTCGCGCACAGCGCGGGTCCGAAGGGCGGCGAGGTCCGAGCCCGCCCCGGGCTCGGAAAATCCTTGACACCAGACATGCTCGCCACGCAGGATCGCGGGCAGGTGATGGGCCTTCTGGCGCTCGCTGCCCTCGGCGATCAGCGTGGGTCCCCCGTGCATCACCCCGATGAAGTTCGCGCCGATGTAGGGCGCATTCGCGCGGGCCGTCTCCTCGTAGTAGATGAGCTGCTCGGCGAGCGCGGCCTCGGTGCCGCCGTAGGCCTTCGGCCAGCCGAGGCCGGCGTAGCCCGCGTCATGGAGCTTGCGCTGCCAGCCCGTGTCGTAGACGCGCCGATCCTGCGAGGCGCTCGCCGACGGAGGCGGTCCATGGCGCGGCACCTCGTCCGCGAGCCAGGCGCGCAGCCGCGACCGCCACGCCGCATCGGACTCGCTGTCGTG
>JANNQH010000486.1:0-4196 GCA_031400655.1 Deltaproteobacteria bacterium
GCGAGGGCCGCGGCGAGCACGAGGCTCGCGAGCAATACGCGGGCATCCAGCTTCGGGCTCCGGGCGGGGATATGGCAGGGCCGGCTCATCTTGGGCTTCACCCGTCGTCACGCTCTGGTTCGATGTTGCAGGGCCTGCGCCGCCGGGTTGCGTCCGCGTCCCCGGGCCCATCAAGGTCGTTCTGGCCTGTCCGCGAGGCGCCGTCGCGACCCGTCCCGCAGTCCGCTCGGTCGGGGCGGCAGGCGACGTCGCACGATAGCGAGATCCGACGTTTCCCTCTCCCTGCAAGGCCCCACAAATGCAGTCGAAATTGCGATCCGGCCCCGGCGACGGTCAAGTCGAGCGCGACCGCAGTGGGCTTGGAGCCGAGGGCCGCCGGGCTTGTTCCCTGGCCGGTCGAAATATCGAGTGCAGCGTCGGAGGTTGGTGTCGCCAGATGGCCCCGATGAGCGGGGTGTGAGACGGCGTCAGGCGGAGTCGAGTCGGGTCGGGGCCGGCCTGGTCAGGGTCGGCGCGAGCTCCGATGCGAGATAGCGGGCGAGGGCCTGCTCGAGGGACGAGCGGACCTCGTCGCGCAGACTGTCCGGCTCGAGCACGATCGCCCCCTCGCCGAACGAGAGGATCCAGCTCGCGAGCTCCTGCCCCGCGCCCACCTCGAGGACCAGCTCGAGACTGCCGTCCGCGAGGGCCGCAGTCGACTGGCTCGCGTGCCATTCGCGTTCGCCGACGTAGGCCGCCCAGCGGCGGTCGAAGCGGATGCGGACCCGGGTCGCGGGCTCGGCGACGACCCCGAAGCTCGAGGCGGTGTAGGCGTCGAAGTCGAAGTCGGTGGGCGTCTCGAAGCGTTCGCCCGTCGCTTCGAGGGCGAGCATCCGGTCGACGGCGAAGGTCCGGATCTGGCCCGAGCGGTGGTCGTGGCCGATCGCGTAGAGGGCGCCGCCGTGATACCAGACTTTGTAGGGGTCGATGCGCCGTTCAGATTCCTCACCGCTTCGCCCGCTCCGGTAGCGCAGCGCGACGGTCTGCTGATCGAGCACGGCCTCGTTGAGCCTTCGGATCGCGTCCCGGTAGTCGGCATAACGTTTGTGGGGGCCGGGGAGCACGCGGAAGGCGTTCCGGAACTGCTCGAGGTAACGAGAGAGCTCGGGTCCCAGACCCGCGCGGATCTTCGCGATGGCGGACTGGATCGAGTCGTGGAAGACGGTGCCTTCGAGGCTCTTCAGCAGATCGCTCGAGAAGGCGAGGGCGAGCAGCTCGTCGGGCGTGAACGGGACCTGGCCCAGCTGGAACTTTTCGAGGAATCGGTAGTAGGCCTTGCCATCGCGCTTCTCGGAGATGACGGGAAAGCCCGCGTACATCAGTGCGTCGAGATCGCGGTAGACCGTGCGCCGGACACAGCCGAGCTCTTCGGCCAGCACGTCGAGGCCGGCGCCGCCGCGGCTCTTCGCGAGCCGCTGGATCAGGAGCCATTGTCGTGCGAGCTGGTCGCCGCGAATCGTCGCCCCCGCCGCGCTTTCTCGAGCTCAGTCCGTGCTCAGTCCGTGCTCAGTCCGTAAAGAATGCCGCGAGATCGGCCTCGCGGGCCTCGGCGTCCTTGAAGCCGATCTCGATCAGGCGTCGCGCATAGCTTTCGTCGAAGAGCAGGTAGGACATCAGGTCGGCCTCGCGCGCCGTCGTCCCGGCCCCGGTCGCCTTGCGCAGCAGGTCGAGGAAAATTCCGAAATCGAGGTTCGGATCCTCGCGGACCACGTCGGCGGCGAGGCAGCCGAGATCCTCCGAGGGCCGGATCACCAGATCGCCGATGATCTTGAGCGGCGCCGAGCCCTTGGGCGCGAGCTGCTGGTTGATGCGCGCGAGGAAATCCGGTCCGTAGACGTCGCGGCCCGCCCGGATGATGCCGTTCACGAAATGCAGACGCGCAATATCGGTCTCGATCGGCGAGAGCAGCAACGCGTTCAGCACCTTGCCGAAGAGATACATCGGGTTACCGAACTCGGCGGTGCGCTCCTGGGCGATCGTCTCGGAGACGGACGCGCCCATCGGATGGGTCAGGCCGATCACGAGCACGCGGTCGGCACCGAGGCGCACGGCGGGAGCCAGCGGCGTATTGAGGCGCAGCCCCCCGTCCGCGTAGTAACGCGCCCCGACGCGCACCGACGGAAACAGCAGCGGGATCGCCGCCGACGCCAGCGCGTGCAGCGGCGATAGCCGGATCCGCTGCATGCGCACATTGGCGACGCTCGCCCAGGGCGGGAGCTCGGGGCGATGGGAATCGCAGAAGACGACGGCGCGCCCGGTCGCGACCTGGGTCGCGGCGATGCAGACGGTGTCGACCTGGCCGCTGCGGACGTTTCGCCGGATGCCGCGCCAGGGAATCGATTGCAGGACGAGGCGCTCGAGGGGCTCGGTATTGAGCAGGCCGTAGAGGCGATCGGGGCGCTGGCCTTCGCGCAGGAGCTTGGCGACCCGCTTCACGCCGAGCATGCGCTTGGGCAGCCGCAGGAAATCCCGAGCGGTAAAGCGGAAGACCTCGTGGACCTTCAGGTTCTGCCAGATCGTGGTGAGGCGCTCGCCGCGGGTCTCGGTCTCGTCTGCGGTGGCGGCGAGAAAGCAGGCGTGGATCGCGCCGACGGAGGTGCCGCAAATGATGTCGAAATCGGGCCGGACGCCGGTCCGCTTCGGCAGCTCGTCGAGGATGAAGCGCAGAACACCCGCTTCGTAGGCCCCTCGCGCACCGCCCCCCGAGAGCACGATGGCCCGCTTGGGGGTCCGGTTCTCGGTCCGGCTGTCAGCAGGCAAATCGCTTCGGTCGGCCGCCATGTCCCCCGCGCTGCCTCGCGTCCCGGCTACTGGTTCACGCGTTCCGAGTATTCGCCCGTCCGTGTATCGACCCGCAGCATGTCTCCCTCCTTGATGAAGAGAGGCACCTGGATCGTCGCACCGCACTCGAGCGTCGCGGGCTTGCTCGCCCCCGAGCTCGTGTCGCCCTTCACGCCGGGATCGGACTTCACGACGCGGGCCACGATGTAGTTCGGGAGCTGGATGTTGATGGGCTTGCCGTTCCAGAAGAGCACGTCCACCTCCATGTTCTCGAGCATGAACTGGATCGAGTCGCCGATCACGTCGGGCGGGATCGGGATCTGGTCGTAGGTCTGCTGGTCCATGAAGACGAGGTTCTCGCCCTCCTGGTAGAGGTACTGCATCGACTTTTCCTGGATGTCGGCGACCTCGATCCGCTCACCGGAACGAAAAGTCCGATCGATCGTGCGGCCGTTCAGCAGGTTCTTGACCTTGGTCCGCACGAAGGCCCCGCCCTTACCGGGCTTCACGTGCTGGAAGTAGACCATCGTGAACGGATTGCCGTCGAGGATCACCTTGAGGCCGTTGTGGAATTGCGAGGTATCGGTCATGGATGCCATGGGGTCGTCCTGCTCTTCATTCTGAGTCGTTCTGCGCTTCGTTCGGATCGCGGTTTCGGGTCAGAGGCCGCGTCCCTCTCGCCGAGCGCCGGACATGCGGCAGGCTGCCGTCGATGGCAAGGATCGCGAGCGGCTCGAGACGCTTCGAGGGCGCCCAGCATAGCCTTTGAAGCCCGACCCGCTAGAAGCACGCGAAGCATCGGCTCGATCGGTCGGCCGGCGGAACAGGTTGAGGTCGGACCGGGGTGGGGCCGCGGATCTGGAGCTCGTCTCGCGTATCCTCGCCGCGCTGCGAATCCGTGACTAGCCTGGCGCCTCTGCTGGTTGAAGGCCGGTTGAAGGCTGGTTGAAGGTCGGTCGATCCCGGGCCGGGCATTCGCATGGTGCCGTGTGGATTCTGCGAGGCACTCGATCAACGTTTCGCGCTCGAGGCGAGAGAGGGGAGTCATGGGCATCGATCCCGAACGCGTACCGGTCATCGTGGGGGTGGGGCAGGCGATCGAGCGTGACGCGCTCGTCAGCGTCGTCGAGCTGGCGCAGCGCGCCGTCCTAGCGGCCTCGGCCGATGCACCGCGGATGCTCGAGCGGATCGAACGGCTCTCGTTCGTCGCCCCTTCCTTCTCGCGGGCGAGCAACCGGCCGGCGAGCGAGCTCGCGGCGCGGCTGCGGCTCGACCGGGTGGTGTGCGAGGTCTCGACGGCGGGGGGCAACAGTCCGCAGTGGCTGATGAACCGCGCCTGCGCCGAGATCGCGGCGGGGCGACTCCGGACGACGCTT
>JANNQH010000487.1:0-6794 GCA_031400655.1 Deltaproteobacteria bacterium
GGTCTTGAGCAGCCAGCCCGATACCGGTCGGAGTTGCGGAGCGAACCGAGACAGGGTCTCGCCAAGGTTCTGGCTCGCGCGAAGCCAGGCGTCGTAGACCATGGGTCCGACCACGGGAAAATCGCGGACGGCGGCGTTCGGCGGCGGCACGACGAGCTCGCCCCCCTTCAACCGCTGGGCGTAGTCCTGCGCTGCGGAGACGAGCGTCTCCGACAGCAGGACGGTCGGACCAAAGATCAGGAGCAGCGCGAGACCGACATACAGCAGCGCGGCCCAGACCCGGCGCCCGCCCAGCCAGGCGCAGACCTTTTCATAGCTGTCATCCACGGCGATCGTAATGATCAGCGCCCAGACGACGATGCCGAGAAATGGCGCGACGATCATGAGGCACCAGCCGACGAGCAACGCGATCGCCCCCAGCCGGATCGCGATCTCGACGGCGCTTCGGATCGCGGGGGGCGAGGGGGGCGAGGGGGAGGGATCGGTCGGTTCGGAATCGGCGGCACGCATCGCATGTCCTCGCGCGGGGTGGCCATTGGGACCGCACCGGACCAGCGTACCACCGGACGAAGCCCGCGCGCCTCATCCTCGAGCCGCCGCGCTGACGCCACCGGCAGTCCGCCGGCAACGCCCGCGATGCGAGGCTCTCCACCGGGTCCCCCGGTCCCTTCCGATCGGTCCGCTCCCATCCTCTCCCATCTTCTCCCATCGCGGGAGGGCCATCACTGGTCGTGCCCCTCGAGACGCGGCTAAGCTACACCTGCCCGTATCACCCATCCCGATTCTTCTGCGAGGAGTGCCGCCATGAGCGAGCTCGGCTACAAGCCCTTCGATTGCGACAACCACTACTACGAGGCCCTCGACGCCTTCACGCGCCACGTGCCGAAGAACATGCAGCCGCGCTGCGTTCAGTGGGCGGAGGTCAACGGTCGCAAGCATCACATCGTGGGCGGGAAGCTGACGCACGCCGTCAAGAACCCGACCTGGAATCCGATCGCGATGCCCGGCGCCATCTCGGAATTCCTGCGCGGTAATCCGAATAAGACGAACATGATGACCGCGCTGCAGGCCCGCGAGCCGCTGCCGGCCTACTACATGAACAACGCCGCCCGCGTCGAGAAGATGGCCGAGCAGGGCATCGAAGCGATGTGGCTCTTCCCGACCCTCGGCGTCCTCTACGAAGAGCTCGTCAAGCACGATACGGAAGCGGTGAAGGTCCTCTTCCGCGGCTTCAATCGCTGGCTCGACGAGGACTGGGGCTGCAACTACCAGAACAAGATCTTCGCGGCGCCCTACATCTCGCTCTGTGACGTGAAGTTCGCCTGCGAGGAGCTCGAGTGGGCTCTCTCTCGAGGGGCGCGCGTCGTCTGCATGCGTCCGGCGGCGATCCAGACGGAGGATGGCCTCTTCTCGCCCTCGCACGCGCGCTTCGATCCCTTCTGGGCGCGCGCCAACGAGGCGGGCATCACGGTCGTGATCCACGCCGGCGACTCCGGCTACACGACCCACGGCTACGTCAAGGACGGCTTCACCGCCGATGCCGCGCAAGCCACGATGACACCCAACATCAAGCACTTCAACATCGAACGCGCCGCCTACGACTTCCTGATCACGATCACCTACGAGAAGCTCTTCGAGCGATTCCCGAACCTGCGAATCGCCTCGGTCGAGAACGGTGCCGAGTTCCTGGACGATCTCTATCGCAAGCTGCGCCAGTCCCGCGATCGCCTCGCCGTCGCGAACTACTACAAGGAAGATCCGACCCTGATGTTCCAGGAGCACGTCTGGATCAACCCCTTCTGGGAAGACAACGTCTACGACGTCGAGCGACTGATGGGCGCCGAGCACGTGATCTTCGGATCCGACTGGCCCCACATCGAAGGCATGCCGACGCCCCTCGACTACGTGAAGGAGCTCTCGAAGTTCGACGACGCCAAGCAGCTTCGGATCCTGCGTGACAACACGCGCAGCCTGAACCAGCTGCGGGCGGCATGAGCGTCTCGGCGGACACCTCCGACGCCTCCGACAGCGACTCCGCCAAGGGCCGCGCCCGGCCCGCGGCGCTCGCCGACCTCCGGGTGCTCGACCTCTCGACGCCCCTCGCGGAGGCGACGGGCCGGATCCTCGCGGACCTCGGCGCCGAGGTGATCAAGGTCGAGCCGCCGGGGGGCTGCGAAGCGCGCTTCGCTCCGCCTTTTTTGATGGCGCCTTCGGCGCCTAAAAGCCCCCGTTCCGAGCCGCCGAGTGGGGACCCAGAGGGGTCGCTCTTCTGGCGTGCGTGGGGTCAGGGCAAGAGGAGCGTCGTACTTGATCTCGACGCAGGCTCCGACCGAGAAAAATTCCTCGCGCTCGTCGATACCGCGGACATCCTGATCGAGTCGTTCACCCCCGGCGTGATGGACGCGATGGGGCTCGGCGCTGCGGCGCTGCGCGCGCGCAATCCGATGCTCCTCTACGTCTCGGTCTCGCCATTCGGTCAGACGGGCCCGCTCGCCAAGGCGCCGGCAACGGATCTCACACTCTCGGCGGCGGGCGGCCTGCTCAACATGACGGGCGACGGCGACCGGCCGCCGGTGCCGGTCGGCCTCCCGGAGACGGCGCATCTCGGCGCGACCCAGGCCGCGGCGGACGTCTTGATGGCGCTCTACGCACGCCATCGCAGCGGCGTCGGGCAGCATCTCGACTCGTCGATCCAGGCCGCCGTGCTGTGGAGCCTGATGTACGTGACGGACTTTGCGGCCCTCGGGCAGGATCCGCCGCAGACGGGCGACGACCGCGCGAAGCGCAGCGGCACGATGGTGATCATCCCGGGCCTCCACCTGCCCTCGATCGAGCCCTGTAAGGACGGCTACGTCGCGATGGTGCTCGTGTTGGCCGCCCAGGGTGCTTTCGGCTTCAACGCAGCAATGAAGTGGATCGGCGAGCAGGGCGGCCTCGACGCCGACCTCATGAAGATCGACTGGATGACCTGGATCCAGCAGATCCAGCAGGGAACGCTCAGCGTCGCCGATGGCAACCGCGCCATCGATCAGTTCCTCGCGTTCTTGAAGACCATGACGAAGGCCGAGGTCCAGGAGCAGGCCGTCAAGCAGAAATGGCTGATCTCGCCCATCAACCTGGCGCCCGATCTCTTGAGCGATCCCCAGCTCCTCTCGAGGCGCTTCTGGATCGACCTCGACGGCCGCAAGGTCCCCGGCCCCTTCGCGCGCCTTTCCGCAACGCCGATCCACTACGAGCGCCCCGCCCCGAAGCTCGGCCAGGATCAACATCTCGTCTCGTCGACGACGCGGCGTCCGGCTCGTCCGGTGCTGGCGACCGAGAAGCCACGGACGCAGATCTTCGAGGGCCTCAAGGTCGCCGACTTCTCGTGGATCGCCGCCGGTCCGCTCATCAGCAAGGACCTCGCCAACCTCGGCGCCACCGTGCTGCGCGTCGAGACCGAGAAGCGCGTCGACACGCTGCGCTTCCTGCCCCCCTGGATCGGCCCGCCCGGCACGACGACGGGCCACACCGCCGCCAACATGAACCAGTCGAAGCTCGGTGTCGCGATCGACTTCACGACACCGGAGGGCCTCGCGGTCGCCCACCGCATGGCCGAGTGGGCCGATGTCGTCGTCGAGAACTTTACGCCGGGAACGGCCGAACGCCTCGGCCTCGACTACGAGACGCTCCGCAAGCGAAACCCGGGCCTCGTCATGCTCTACACCTGCATGCGCGGCCAGACCGGCCCCGAACGTGCCCACACCGGCTTCGGCATCCACGGCGCCGCGCTCGGCGGCTTCATCGGCATCACCGGCTGGAAGGACCGCAAGCCCAACATGCCCTGGGGCGCGTACACGGACTTCATCTCGCCGCGTTATTCGCTCTCGGCTCTATGTGCCGCATTGCACCACCGCGACACGACGGGCAATGGCCAGGTCATCGACGTCTCCCAGATCGAAGCCTCGATCCACTATCTCGCGCCGACGATCCTCGACTATCAGATCAACGGCCGGATCCTCGACCGCGCCGGCCACGACTCCGAATGGGGCTGCCCGCACGGCGTCTACCGCACGCAGGAAAGCGAGCGCTTCGTCGCCCTCGAGACGCGGACGGCCGAGCAGTGGCAGGCGCTCTGCCGCGTCGTGCCGGCACTCGCAGCCCTCGCGGCGAAAGCGGGACCGGACCTCGACCAGCTCGAGCATCGCATCGCCCGGCGCACCGAGATCGATGCGATCCTGGTCGACTGGTGCGCCGGAGAGATCTCGTTCGCGGCGGCGGATCGCCTGCGCGAAGCCGGTGTGCCGGCCTACGTGCCGCTGCGCGCCACGGACTTCCACGCCGATCCCCAGCTCGCGGCGCGAAAGTTCTTCATCGAGCTCGAGCACAAGGGCTTCGGCCGGAGCACCTTCGACGGGGCGGTCACGACCTTCTCCGACATGCCGGCGAAGCCGCGACACGCCGGGCCGTTGATCGGCGAGCACACGTTCGAGGTGCTGCGGGACGTCCTCGGCTACAGCGAGAGCGAGATCTCGGACATGGCGGCGGCCGGGGCGCTCAGCTGATTGCCAGTTCTTTGGGCGACGTCCGCATGTGCGCGGGCATTCTCGACGCCCGGGTCGGGCCGCGCCGATGCCAGCCACCCCCTCAGTCCAGCGCACCACGATGAACCCCCGCACCGCCTTGGCATCGCGCTTGCTTTACCGCGCCTAGCGACCTGGAAGCTGCGGAGAAGCGAGCATGGTGAGACCGCTCCGACGACTGATCGCCGGACTGGTCTTCTTCGTCTCGACCTGTGCGGCCGGGGTGGTGGGCTATCAGCTCGCGGGCTGGTCCGCTTCCGATGCGATCTACATGGTCGTCATCACGATCTTCGGCGTGGGCTACGGCGAAGTGCACCCGGTCGACACGCCCGAGCTGCGCGCCTTGACGACCGGCTTGATCGTGGCGGGCTACGGGGCTGCGGTCTATGCGGTCGGCGGCTTCGTGCAGTTCATCACGGAGGGCGAGATCAATCGGGCGATGGGGGCGCGGCGGATGACCCGGGGTATTCGACAGCTTCGCGATCACACGATCCTGTGTGGCTACGGCCGTGTGGGACGCATCCTCGCCACGCGTCTGGCCGAGAGCAAGATCGAGCTGGTCGTGATCGACCGCGATCGCGCAAAGATCGACGCCGCCGAGTCCGACGGTCACCTCGTGGTGCTCGGCGACGCGGCCGACGAGACGATTCTCCGGGAGGCCGGTGTCGAGCACGCCGCCCAGCTCGCGGCAGTCCTTCCCAGCGACGCCGCCAACGTCTTCGTGACGCTCACCGCCACCGGTGCCAACCGCCATCTGATCGTCATCGCCCGCGCCGAGGATCCGAACAGCGAGTCGAAGCTGCGGCGCAGCGGTGCCGAGCACGTGATCCTGCCGGCCGCGATCGGTGCCCACCGCATCGCGACCCTGATCACGCGGCCTTCGGCCGAAGAGCTCCTCTCGAAGCAGCTCGGCATCCGCGCCGTGCTCGGCGAGGAGCTCTCCCAGCTCGGCTTGCTCGTCGAAGAGCTTCGGATCCCGACGGGCTCGCCACTGGTCGGGAGCCCCGTGCGCGCGATCGAGATCGGCGGCAATCACGGCTTCCTGATCGTGGGCCTGCGCCGCGCCGACAGCAGCGTGTCCGTCAATCCGGGCGACGACGAGATCCTGCGCGAGGGGGACACGGTGATCGTGCTCGGCCACGCCAACGACCTGCCGGAGCTCCGCCGCCGCTACGAGCTCGAGCGCACCACCTACTACCGAGGCGCGCGCGGGGGGTGAACCGCGGACTCGCATCGCGCATGGACGCTCGCACGCGAATGGATCAGCGACCCACCGACCGACTCGAAGAACCGACCCCGCACGAGCCGTGCCCGTGCGCGACATCACGGGTCACGCTGCAGACGACCTGCGTGGAGCTGGTTGCCGGCGGAGAATCGGCCCAAGCCTAACACTCGCCTGCGGATCTTCGCCGGAATCAGGGAACGAGCCCGCGATCGCGGAGGTCGTCGCGCACGGCCTCGGCCACGCCGTCCACCAGCTTCTCGATGTTGCTCGGATTCAGCGTGCGGCTGACACCGGACCAGAGGAGCTTGTTCTCGGCGAGGGAGTAGATGCTGACCTGGAGCTTCAGGATCGTGTCTGTCTGCACCGATCCGGGGTCGTACATCACGACCCGACCGCCATGGCCGTAACCGCCCCCCCAGAATCCGCCGCGGTACGAAGGCGGATCGACGGTCACCTCCTGGTGGCTGGAGACGAAACGGATCAGCACGGCGCCGTCGTAGCCCGCCGCTTCCACCTTCTTGCGCGCGGCCGCCACGTCGGCCAGCTCGCTGTCGTTCAGCAGCATGTAGGACGGCTCCACCACGATCTCACCGGACTCGCCGCGCGGTCCGGCGCTGATCGCTCGATCGAGTGCATCTTCGGTGGAGCGTCGGATGGCACCGTCCCGGACCAGCGCGACGACCAGCACCTTCTTTAGTTCAAACGACTTCGCCGTCGCCGACGGCTCGACCCAGGCATTCTCGATCCGCGAAGTCGCGCATCCGGCAAGACTCGCCGTGAGCAGGATCGCCAGTGCGACGCGCGCCAGCCGGGCATGAGATAGGTCCACGGATTCAGCCCTTCCCAGCCCGGTCCAGATTGACGACCAGCTTGCCCAGATGGTCCCCGTTGTAGAGACGAACGAGCGCGCGCGGCGCATTCTCGAGTCCCTCGACCTGCTCGGTGCGATGGACGAGCGTGCCCGCGGCGAGCCAGTTCCCGATCCGCTTGAGCGCTTCCGGGAACAG
>JANNQH010000488.1:0-1635 GCA_031400655.1 Deltaproteobacteria bacterium
GTGGCGGCGCGCGCCGGCGGCGCATCTCTATTTATGGCGGCCGCGCGCGTCACATTCTGGGGCGCCCTGGCGATGGGTTTGACCGCGGGTGTCGGCGCGATCTTCGGGGTAGCGGCTTGAGCGCCGTGCCTCCCGAACGCCATCGGCATTGACGGCGAGCGGCAGCCGGGCGCCAGACTCTTCTCCGATGATTTCCGGAATGCGCGTTGGGCCGGCGGATTTGGGCCGTCGAGCTGCCGGCGGACTGCCGACGCGTGCGCGCGCCCGGCTGCACAGGATCGGGGTTGTTCGATTAGAATGGCTTCGTGCGCACCCCTCTCGTCGTCATCCTGATGATCCTGGCGGTTCCGTTGATGGGCAGCGACTGCGCCGTCGCGGCTCGGGTCGGCGGTCCCCCGCCGCCGCGGGACGGGACCAATCCGCCGCCGAATAACGGGGGCGGCGGAGGTGTGATCATCGTGGCGACGGGCGATTCGTCGCTGTCGGGGGCGAGCGCGGTGTCGCTGCGCATCGAGCGGGAGCTGGTGGCTTCGGCGCTTGCGGTGAGCGTGTGGACGCCGCCGGATTTCGAGCGTGTGGTGGCGCCTTCGACGACCCTCGAGTCGACATCGATTCGGGCAAGGGCAGCGGTCGTGCCCATGGAACGTGATGCCGGATCCGTGCTTCCGGTCGAGATCGTGGCGGAGTCTTCGTCGCCCGCGGTGCCGGAGCCGACGGGAATCGTGCTCTTTGCCGCTGGCCTTTGGGTTGCTTCGAGCTTGGCCCGGTCGGGCGGCGCACCGGGACGAACCGGATGAGGAGGACCGCGGGTCCGTCGCGCGGGTCCCGACGATCGCCGGTGTATGCGTCATCATCCAAATGGGGATTCGGAAGCCAGAGAGGGCCAGGCGGTGCGAGCTGCGATTCGACGAGCTTGTCAGGGTGTGGGCGCGCGGGGGATGGTGTTGGCGGTCGCGCTGAGCGCCGCGGGCTGCGCAGGGACTCCCGACGCGCCGAAATGGCTTACGGGCGGAGAGCCGCACGACTATCCGCAGAAACAATATGTGTCGGGCGTGGGCTCCGGGGGAGATCCCGACGCCGCGGCGTCCGCCGCCCGGGCTGAGATTGCGCGCAAGACGAAGGGCGAGAGCGAGGGCGTCGAGATCGCCAAGACCTACGTCGCGCAGAAGGCGCCCGTGCACTGGGCTTTGGCCGTGCTTGACCGGCCGGCGCTCCTCGCCCGACTGACCGAAGAGGTCGGGACCACGGAGCAGCAGCTCTCGCAGGCCCTTGCCGCCAGCTCGAATGCCTCGCCCGAGGAGGCCCTCAACCCGATGCTCGGCGCGATCGTGCTCGCGCAGCGCCGCGATGCACTGCTCACCCGCGTCGTGAATCTCGGGGGCACGCCCCCGGCGTCAGAGGCCTCGCATGCGCGCGCAGCGCTCGACCTCCAGCTCGCGTCCATCAAGCGCGCCCTCGCGATCGACGTCCAGGCCTACGAGATGGACTCGCAGAGCGGGATGATGGGCGCACCGCTCGACGAGGTGCGCCGCGCGCACGCGCAGCAGGTGCTCGCGAAGGGCTTCGCGCTGCCGGCGGAGAGCGACTGGGGCGACAGTCCCGGCTGGCTCGTTGCGCGTGCACGGATCGCGTTCG
>JANNQH010000489.1:0-9783 GCA_031400655.1 Deltaproteobacteria bacterium
GCGACGGCCACGGCCAGACCGAGCACGAGAATCCCTCTCGTCTGCATACACGCACTCCGTTCGTCGGATCGGCTGCTCATGAATCAAGCCTCGTCGGCCAGGAACCGGTAGGTCCTGGCCTTCCCGGCCACCTTGAGGCGCGTTTCCGCCTGCGACTCCTTCGAGACCTGGATGTCCAGGCTCCCGATATTCACGATGCGCGGCAGCGAGGCGACCATCTCGAAGAATCGAGCGAGATCGTGATACGAGCCCTCGATCTCGAGCTGGAAGGGAACCTCGGCATAGAAGTCGCGCGGGACTTCTTTGTCGCGATCGATCGACTTGATCGCGACGCCTACCTTCTTGCCCGCCGTGCTGATGTCCTGCAGCAGGTCCTCGAACTGCTTCCGGTTCGGAAGCTGCTTCAGGGCCAGCTCGAGGTCGTTCTCCATCCCGTCGAGCTCGGCTTCGACGGCGGGGATGTTCGACGCGACCGCCCGTGCGTTGTTGAGGTTGCGCTGGAGCTCCTGGGCTCTCTCCACCAGCTCATTCCGTTCGGCCTGGATGGGCCGGTAGAAGAAGTGCCAGTAGGCCACCGAGATCGCGATCAGGAACCCCGTCACGACGGCGAGTCGGATCGCCTTCGGAACCTTGGAGAGCCGTTCGACCTGCGCGTCGATGTCGAGGTTGAATTTGAATGCCATGATTCCCTCCGGTTCAGGACGCCTTGGCGCCGGACTCGTTGCGCGAGTCCGCCTCGGCCGTCTTGGCCGTCTTCTTTCCCGTCACCGCCTTCGCGTCCGTCGGAGCCGACGGCTCGGTCGCCTCCGTCTCGTCCTTCTTCGGCGCTGCCGGCGTGGTCATGTCGGCGCGGAGCTCGAAGTTCACGAGGCGAACGCCTTTCACGAGCGCGCCGCCCTCGGTCTTCTCGAGATCGACGTTCTTGAAGTAGGGCGAGCCGTTCAGGCTGCGCAGAAAATCGGCGACTACACCCGTATCGAGGCTCTTGCCCTTCAAACGGATCTCAGTGCCCGTGGTGTTGATCTCGGTCAGCCAGAGGCGATCCGGGACGGCGGTCGAGATCTCGTCGAGCACTCGCACGGGTCCGTTGCGCGCCTTCTCGAGGCTGGCGATCACGTCGAGCTTGTCCTGCAGATGCTGCTTGCGGGTCTTGAACTTTGCGATCAGGGCCTGCTGCGGCTTGTAGCGCTCGATGTCCGCCTGGAGCTGCGCGACGTTGGTCTTCGCGAGCGCGAGATCACTGCGGGCGTTCGAGCCGAGGAAGTAGACTCCGCCGACCACGACGATCAGGCCGAGCACGAGCACCGCGACCGTCTCGCGGATATCCGCCGCCCGGCGCGCCTCGCGGTGCGGAAGGAGATTGATTTCAACCATCATCGTTCCACCCTCCGCGTAGCGAGGCCGATTCCGACGGCCAGACTCGGCGCGATCGCCGCCAGCTGGTCGGGATCGAAGCCCCTGCTCGAGACCATGTGGGCGAGCGGGTTCATGATCTCCGTCTCGATTCCGGTGCGGGTCTTGAAGGCGGTCGCGAAGCCCGCGATGCGTGCACCGCCGCCGGAGAGCAGCACGCGGGAGATGCGGGCGTCGGCTGAGGTCGCCGTGAAGAAGTCGAGGGATCGCGAGATCTCCCCGATCACGGTGTCCGACACGCTCCGCATCGCTTGCTCGACTTCCTGAGGAATCACGTCTCGAACGGCGCCACCGTCGCGCGAGTTGCCGAGCTTGATGCGCTCGGCCTCTTCGAACGAAATCGAGAGCGCCTTCTGGATCTCTTCCGTGTAATGCGCGCCGCCGGTCATGATGTCGCGAGTGAAGGCCGGGATGCCGCCACGGATGACGTTGATGTTGACGACCTGCGCCCCGATGTTGACGAGCGCCGTCACCTTCGTGGGATCCTGCTCGTAGTTCATCTCGAAGGCGTTCTGGACCGCGAAGGCTGCGACGTCGATCGCGACCGGGTTGAGTCCGGCCTCCGTGATCACCTGCACGTAGTCGTCGATCAGATCTTTCTTGGCGGCGACGAGCAGAACGTCCATCTGCCCCTCTTCGGGGTTGGCCGTCAGGATCTGGAAGTCGAGGTTGACCTCGTTCACGTCGAACGGGATGTACTGCTCGGCCTCCCACTGGATCTGGCCTTCGAGCTCTTCGCGGCTCATTTGAGGCAGGTGGACGCGCTTCACGATCACGGAGTGACCCGAGACGGAAGCGGCGACGTCCTTGCCGCGAATCTTGCCCTGCGCGACGGCTTCGCGGATCGCTTCCACGATCGCCGTCGAGTTCAGGAACGCGCCCTGGACGATGGCCTCGGGCTGCAGCGGAGCCTGACCCAGCGCGCGCAGATCGAATCCCTTGTCTCGGCTCTTGCGCACGATCTCGACGGCCTTGACCGTGTGCGAGCCGATGTCGAGACCGATGACGGTCGCCTTTCCGAAGCCCGGTAGAGAAAATTTCATTGCGAGGATCCCCTCCGCGTTCCTATTGCCGGTAACCCGAGTGACCCATGCCACTCGTGTGTTCAACGGACGGTTCGTCCTCCGACGCGCCGAACACCCGATCCTTGTCGGAAACCTTGAGCTCGAGGGCCAACAGGATCTTTCTCTTCGTATCGAGGCGGCACGGTCGGCCAGCTTCCACGCGATCGATCGTGAGCGTCGAGAGACCGGCCTTCCGGGCGAGCTCTGCTTTGCTCATCATGAGGTTCTCTCGGAACCTCTGGACATGATTCGTGGTCACCGATCA
The DNA here is from genome assembly GCA_031400655.1 of Deltaproteobacteria bacterium. Classification (GTDB taxonomy): domain Bacteria; phylum Myxococcota_A; class UBA9160; order UBA9160; family UBA4427; genus UBA4427. Next base: position 2,743 of record JANNQH010000489.1, read on the forward strand.
TCCTCCGCGACCCGCACCGACTCTGGTCGGGTCCGACCGAACGCGTATCGGACCGCTGTTTCAGGGACTTGAGGTGGCTCGACGCTGCTTCTTGGTGCGGCGGATCACTTTGATGCGGCGGCAGGCGGTACGAGCCCACCGGTCCGTGGCGAGGCATTTCCCCAGCACGCAATCGGGTTCAGGGCGGCAGCCAGGCGGCCGATGAGATTCCGCGACCGGCGAAGCAACGGAAGCGAACCGGACCCACACGCATCGGGACGGTGCAACCGCGGGGAAGGACATGGAATGTTCCAGAACATCCTGATCGTGGATGATGACGACGCCCTGCGCGACAGCCTCTCGCTGCTGCTCGCCGCCGAGGGCTACGGCGTCCGCACGGCGGCCGACGGCCGCGCCGCCCTCGAGCTGCTCGAGGGGACGTCCGTCGATGCGATTCTCTGCGATCTGCGCATGCCGGGACTCGACGGCTTCGACCTGATTCCCCAGATCACGCGCCAATGGCCCGGCGTCCCCATCATCTTGATGTCGGCCCACGGCACCGAGGACCTCGCGATCGAGGCCATCCAGCGCGGCGCCTACGACTATCTCGCAAAGCCCTTCCAGCCGTCGGAGGCCCGACTCACCCTGCGCAAGGCCGCCGAGCGCGAAGGTCTCCGCCGCCAGAACGTGCTGCTGCAACGCGACATCTCGCGCAGTCTCGGTGAGCGGGCGATCGTGGCCGCCTCCAACGAGATGATCGAGCTGCTCGAGCTGCTCGAGCGCACGGCCGCCTATAAATCGACGGTGCTCGTGACGGGCGAGAGCGGGACGGGCAAAGAGGTGATCGCCCGTGCAATCCACGCGCAGTCGCCACGCCGCGACGCCCCCTTCGTCGCGATCAACTGCGGCGCCATCCCCGAGAACCTGCTCGAGAGCGAGCTCTTCGGACACGTGAAAGGCGCCTTCACAGGTGCGTCCCGGGCCCATCGCGGGCTGTTCGCCGAAGCCAACCACGGAACGCTCTTTCTCGATGAGATCGCCGAGCTCCCGACGGCGCTCCAGGTCAAGCTCCTGCGCGCGATCCAGGAAGAGGAGATCCGACCCGTCGGCGATACCAAGTCGCAGTCGGTGGACGTGCGCGTGATCGCCGCCACGGCTCGCGACCTCGCCCATGAGATTGCAGAGGGACGTTTCCGGGAGGATCTCTTCTATCGCCTGAACGTCGTGCGCCTCGAAGTCCCGCCGCTGCGGGTCCGGCGACAGGACATTGCGCTGCTCGTCGACCACTTCCTCGGCCAGTTCCGGGAAGCGCTCTGCAAGAACGTCCGCCGGGTGTCGGACGAAGCACTCGCGCGCCTCGTCGCCTACGACTGGCCGGGCAACGTGCGAGAGCTCGAGAACGTGATCGAGCGCGCGGTCATCTTGACGGACGGCGACGTGATCGAGGTCGCTGCGCTCCCGTCCGCGGTGCAGACCGGCTCGAGTGGCCGCGGGGGCAAGGGCGCTGCGACGTCGGTGGTCGGCCTGGAAGACTTCTCGATGAAACGGGCCCGTCAGGTCTTCGAAGCGGATCTGATCCGGCGGGCACTGCTGCGAACGAACGGCAATCGCACGCATGCCGCACGCCTGCTCGAGATCAGTCACCGCGCCCTTCTCTACAAGCTGAAGGACTACGAAATCCGCGACTGATCCGGCTCGAGACCGCGCACCCCCTCCGCCTGCTGACTCTCCGCGGCCACCGGGAGCACGAACCGGAATGCAGCGCCGCCGAGGGCTGAAGCTCCGGACTCGAGCTCGACTTCGCCGCCCATTTCCTCCGCCAGGCGCCGCGCATTGGCGAGGCCGAGACCCGTCCCCTCGCCCGGAGCTTTCGTCGTGAAGAACGGGTCGAAGATCCGCTCCGCGTGCTGCGGATCGACGCCGGGACCCGAATCGGAGACGCGACACACGATGGCGTCGACCCGCGGCAAGCCGTCGAGAATGCCCGCGCGCTCGCCGTGCCGCCGCTGCCGAAGCGCTGGCTCGATTTCCAATCGAATGATCCGCGGTGAACGATCACGCACCGCCGCGACGGCGTTCAGCACCAGGTTGAGGACGATCTGCAGCGCCAGCCCGAGGTCCCCGCGAGCCGGCACGACCCCCTCCGCGACCAGCAGCTCGAGCGCGATGCCTGCCGATGCATATTGCGTCGCGACGAGCTCGACCACCCGCCTCGCCACGTCCGCCAGATCGAGTGGCCCGCGCTCGATGCGCGGTGGCCGCGAGAAATCGAGGAGCTGGCGCAGGATCACCCGCACCCGCTCGCCCTGCTCCGTCGCCCGCGTGAGACAACGCCGACCCTCCTCCTCCAGCGCGGGATCGCGTCCAACGAGCTCGAGGTACGCGAGCATCGCCCCCATCGGATTGCCGACTTCGTGGGCCACGCCCGCCGCGAGGCTGCCGACCATCGCGAGTCGCTCCGCCCGATCGAGTCCCTCGCGCGCCTGCAACAGACTCGCGTTGACGCTGCGGAGCTCCCGAACGGCTTTCTCGAGAGCGCCTGTCCGGGCCGCGAGGGCGACCTGCATCTCATTGAAGGCACGGGCCAGGGCCTCGATCTCGGCCACCCCCTCGACGGGCACGCTGGTGGCGAGCTCCGTCTCCCCGATTTCCCGCACGGCCCAAACGAGTCGATGGAGCGGACCGACGATCCGCCTCCGGAGCAGCGTCCAGCCGAAGAGCACGAAGATCACGATGTCGACGAGCAGAACCAGCCCGAGGATCCCGACCGGAATCGGCGAGTCTATCCGGCCGGCGAGCGCGCCGTCACGACCCGGGTCGGGCGCCGCGAAGCGAATCGGCTCCCACGGCGCCCCCGACTCGACGAGCGGACGGCCCGACGCGAGAGTCTCGACTGCGAGCATCCGCGTGCGTTCGTCGAGCGCCTGGCTCGGCGTATTGAGGCCCCGCGCACTACCGCGGGCATCGATCTCCCACCAATGTCCGGCGTCCGCTCGATCGAAGTCGACGATCCCGTGGCGAGTCGACGCGACAAAGCCGCGGCCGAGTAGACCGTGCAGCGATTCGATCCGGGTGTCGTTGATCTGGAGCAGGACGGCGGCCAGCAGTAAGGTGCCCGTCCCCATGACCAGGGCCAGCGAGATCAGGATCTCGGCCTGCACGCCCTGGCGCAGTCGCACCGCTAGTCTCCCTGCGCCGGATCCTCGATCCCGAGCTTCTCGAGGCGATAGCGAAAGGAGCGGAACGAGATGCCCAGCAGGCGGGCCGCCCGTTTCTTGACGCCCCCCGTCGCCCGCAGCGCTTCGTGGAGGAGCGTTCGTTCGTAGTCCGCCACCAACTTCTCGAGATCCACGCCCGTGCTCGAAATCCGGGCCGCGTCCCGCGTCTCGCGCACCTGCACGACCGTGGCCGGCAACAGGTCGCAACCGATCGTCGTTCCGCGCGAGAGGGCGACAGCCCGCTCGATCAGGTTCTCGAGCTCTCGCACGTTGCCTGGGAACGGATACCGGGCGAGCACTTCGTAGGCCTCGGCGTCCATCCCGTCGACGCGCTTTCCGAGCTCCTCCGAATAACGTCGGATGAAATGTTGCACGAGCAACGGGATGTCCTCGCTGCGCTCTCGAAGCGGCGGAAGCGTCAGCTGGATCACGTTCAGGCGGTAGTAGAGATCTTCCCGAAAGCGGCCCGCCGCGACCTCTTCTTCGAGCCGCCGATTGGTCGCCGACACGATCCGCACATCGACCTTGCGATCGACCGTGTCCCCGACCCTGCGGATCGTCTTCTCCTGGAGCGCACGCAGCAGCTTGACCTGGAGCGCGGGAGAGAGCTCGGCGATCTCGTCGAGGAAGAGCGTGCCCCCGGACGCGGCCTCGAACAGGCCTTCCTTGTTCTGGACGGCCCCCGTGAACGAGCCCCGGGCGTGGCCGAAGAGCTCGCTCTCGAGCAGGTTCTCGGGAATGGCTCCGCAGTTGATCGCGATGAAGGGCTCGCCCTGGCGGTCGCCCTGCTCGTGGATCGCGCGGGCCACCAGCTCTTTTCCGGTTCCGCTCTCGCCAGAGACGAGCACGTTCGTCTTGGTCTCGGCAACCTGCGCGATCAGGTCGAAGACTTCCTGCATCGGCCGACTGTGACCGATGATATTCCGGTCGCGAATCTGGCTGCGGAGCTCCTTGCGAAGCCTGCGGTTCTCGACCGCGAGGACCTTCTTCTCGAGGGCCTTTTCGATCACGATCCGGAGCTCGTCGACCTTGAAGGGCTTGGTCAGGTAGTCGTAGGCGCCTTCCTTCATCGCGGCAATTGCGCTGTCCGTCGTCCCGAAGGCGGTGACGACGATCGCGATCGTCTCGGGCGAGACATCCCGCGCGGCCAGGATCAGGTCGAGGCCGGACTTCCCGGGCATCTGCATGTCGGTGATCAGCAGGTCGACTTCGTCGGCCTCGAGCAGGGCGAGCGCCGTGTCGACGTTACCGGCCGTCACGACGTCGTAGCCTTCCCGGCGCAGGAAGATCTCCAGGAACTCCTGCATGCTCTGCTCGTCGTCGACGACGAGAATGCGCGCTGCGTGCGGAGTCAAACGACCTCCTCCGCCAGCGGCAGCAGAACGCGGAAGCACGTTCCGCGGCCGAGCTCACTCGAGATTTGGATCGCCCCGCCGTGTTGCTCTACGATCCGCTGCACCGTCGCCAACCCCAATCCGGTTCCGTCTTGCTTGGTCGTGAAGAAGGGCTCGAAGATCCGGTCCTGGAGCTCCGGGCTCATCCCAGGCCCCGAATCTTCGAATTCGAGCACACCCATCCCGCCGGATCGGGCTTCGACACCGCCCCGCTCCCCGGCTGCGTTACGGCCCGGCAGCCTTTCGTCTTGAGACGTCATGCCGGGCGGCCGGCGGCGCACCCGGATTCGAAGCGTTCCCTTGCCCTCCATCGACTCGACGGCGTTGTTCCAGAGGTTCCAGGCGGCGGCCATCAGCTGGGCGGGATCAGCGACCACGACGACGGCCTCGTCGAGAACGAGCTCGACCCGCACGTCCTGCCCCGCTCGCCCTTCCCCGACGCCCGCCACCTCCCGGACGAGCTCGGCCAGGAGGACCGACTCGAGCTGCAGCGGCGCCGGGCGCGAATAGCGCAGGAAATCGCCAATCAAATCGTTCAACCGATCGACCTCGCGCACCACGATCCCCATCAGCTTTTCCTGGGCCGGATCGGGTCCCGGGGACGGACCCGCGCCTTGTCCTTGCAGGAGCTGGACCGAGCCGGAGATCGATGCGAGCGGGTTCCGGATCTCGTGGGCCATCCGAGCCGCCATCTCGCCCACTGCCGCCAGCCGCTCGGACCGGCGCAGGTCGTGCTCCATCGAAACCACCGCCGTCACATCCTGGAAGATCACGACGTGGCCCCGCGGTTCCCCGTCGGGCGCGACGAGCCGCGAAGCCGCGAGTCCGACGAACAGCTCCGCGCCACGCGGATTGCGATAGGCGATCCGATCACGGCCCGCTCGCGTTTCGCGCACGAACTGCCCTTCGCGTGCCTCGATCACGGCGAACGCACCGGGGATCAACGCTTCGAGATGCCGCCCCTCGGCCTGCGCAGCGGTCAGGCCCGTGATGCGCTCGGCCTCTGGATTGAAGGACGTCACGCATCCAGTCCGATCGATGGTCGCGATGCCGCTTCCGATGCTCTCGACCGTCAGTCGATGGAGATCCCGCAGGCGCTCGAGATCACTCGTCCTGAGATCGAGAGCGGCTCCGGTACGCCGCAGCTCGGCGGCCAACGTATTCGACAGCATGCCGAGCATCAGGAGGCCGCCGGCGTAAAACGCCCAGTAGGCGCCGAGAACAATCGGCGGATGCGGTCGGAAGTCGTCGCCCTGAGAGGGCAGCCAGCCGAGATCGACACCGAATAACACAAACCCGTAGCCCAGGGCGGCGAGGCCGACGCTGAAGGTCACGCCACCGCGATCGAGGAGCAGCGCGCCGTAGAGCACGACCAATGCGTACAGGAACGTGAATACGGACTCGCGGCCACCGGAGAAATAGACCAGCGCGGTGACGATCGTGACGTCGAAAGCGACCTGCAGCGTGGCGAATCGGTCGGGATTCGGGGTCCGCGCCATCTGCAGCGCCGACACAATCGTCGCGACGAAGGCCGCCACGATCGTCCAATACACACCCCAGATGCCCGAGCCCTGGGCGCCCTCGATGCGATCGAGGGTGACCGCCAGACCCAGGCTCAATCCGGAAAGCAGGAGTCGCGCACCGAGCAGCCAGCCAAGGCTGGCCCCGGACCGCGACTCGGCGCCTGCGACCGCGTGCGTGGCCAAACGGCCTGGCCCCCCGACCGACCTCAGCCGATCGTGTCCGCGATGGTGAAGATCGGCAGGTACATGGCGATCAGGATCGTACCGATCGAGCCGCCCATGAAGACCATCATCAGCGGTTCGAGCATGGCGGTCAGCGCCGACACGGCCGAGTCGACCTCGTCGTCGTAGAAGTCGGCGATCTTGTTCAGCATTGCCTCCATCGAGCCCGTCTCTTCACCCACCGCGATCATCTGCACCATCATGCCCGGGAAGATCTTCGAGCCCTGGAGCGGCTCGGCGATCGTCTTGCCCTCGGAGATCGACTTGCGTGTCGCCTGGAGCTCGGCCTCGATCACCATGTTCCCCGCCGTCCGCGCCACGATGTCGAGGCCATCGAGGATCGGCACACCGCTCGAGATCATGGTCCCGAGCGTGCGCGTGAAGCGCGCCACGGCGACTTTCTTGATGATCTCGCCGAAGATCGGGAGCTGGAGCGCCAGGGCATCCGTCCGGAAGCGGAAGGCCATGCTCTTCATGCGAGCGCGTCCGAAGGCTGTGGCGCTGCCCACGATACCGATCAGCAGGAATACGATGTAGGACTGGAGCCAATTCGAGAGATTGATAACCATCTGGGTCGGACCCGGAAGGGTGCCCCCGAAGTCTGCGAACATCTGCTCGAACACCGGGATCACCTTGACGAGCAGCAGCACGATACAAGCGATCGCGATCACGCAGACGGTGGCCGGGTAGACCATCGCGCCCTTC
>JANNQH010000490.1:0-2029 GCA_031400655.1 Deltaproteobacteria bacterium
GCCCGTGCGAACTCCGTCTTCACGAGGCCCGGCGCCAGACAATTCACGCGGACCTTGGGTGCGAGCTCCGCAGCGAGCTGCTTCGTCATGTGGATCAGGGCAGCCTTGGTGACGTCGTAGACGCCGAGCACCGGGCTCGTCGCGAGGCCGCCGACGCTCGAGATGTTGACGATCGAGCCGCCGTGCTCGGCCATCCAACGCCGCCAGACCCGCTGGGTCCAGAACATCGGCGCCGTCAGGTTGATCTCGAAGGTCTTGTCCCAGCGCGCGCGGTCCACATCGATCATCGGTCCGCCGTAGGGATTCGTCGCGGCGTTGTTGACCAGCACGTCGATCCGCCCGAGTCGCGAGAGCGTCGCTTCGATCACGCGCTCGACATCCTGGTCGCGCCCGACATGGCCCGCCTCGAAATCCGCGCCTTCGCCGATCTCCTTCACCGTAGCGGCGCAGTCCTCGGCCGTTCGCGAAGTGATCATCACGCGCGCACCGGCGCCCACGAAGGCCTCGGCGATCGCGCGACCGATGCCCCGCGACCCGCCCGTCACGAGCGCCACCTTGCCGTCCATCCGAATCTGCATAGTGGGCGACCATAGCGGGCGGGTTGGGCGCCTGCCGCCCTGCCCGAGCGGTGGCTGCCGATCCCGGCGACGACTCGGATCGACCCTGGTATCGTCGAGCCACTCGAATGGGGGACGCATGGAATTCGAATACAGCGACCGCTGCCAGAACGCGCTTCAGGAGCTTCGCCGCTTCATGGACGCCCACGTCTACCCCAATGAACAGGCGTACTACGCCCAACACGCGGCACTTCCGTCGCGCTGGCAGACCCCGCCCCTGATGGAAGAGCTCAAGGCGCGCGCGAAGCAGGCGGGCCTCTGGAATCTCTTTCTCCCCGAGAGCGCGCTCGGCGCCGGCTTCTCGAACCTCGACTACGCGCCGCTGTGTGAGGAGATGGGCCGCGTGGGCTTCGCGCCCGAGATCTTCAACTGCGCGGCGCCGGACACGGGCAACATGGAAGTGCTCGAGCGCTACGGCAGTTCCGAGCACAAGAAGCTGTGGCTCGAGCCGCTGCTCGACGGCCGCATCCGCTCGGCCTTCGCGATGACCGAGCCCGCCGTCGCCTCCTCCGACGCGACCAACATCGCGACCGAGATCCGGCGAGACGGGAACGAGTACGTCGTCAACGGACGGAAATGGTGGACCTCGGGCATCTGCGACGAGCGCTGCGAGATCCTGATCGTGATGGGCAAGACGGATCCCGCGGCTCCGATCCACGCCCAGCAGAGCATGATCCTCGTGCCCCGCCGCGCGAAGGGCGTCACGATCGTGCGGCCACTCCCGGTCTTCGGCTACGACGATGCGCCCCACGGCCACGGCGAAGTCCTCTTCGAGGACGTCCGTGTCCCGGCCTCGAACATCCTGCTCGGCGAGGGACGCGGCTTCGAGATCGCCCAGGGCCGCCTCGGCCCCGGCCGGATCCACCACTGCATGCGCATCATCGGCGTCGCCGAGCGCGCGCTTGCGAAGATGTGCGACCGGCTGATGACGCGCACTGCCTTCGGGAAGAAGCTCTACGAGCACTCGGTCTGGGAGGAGCGCATCGCAGAGGCGCGAATCGAGATCGAGTGTTCCCGGCTCCTGACCCTCAAGGCCGCCTACATGATGGATACGGTCGGCAACAAGGTGGCGCGCGCCGAGATCGCCATGATCAAGGTGAAGGCGCCGCTGATGGCCCTTGCGATCATCGACGACGCGATCCAGGCCCATGGCGGCGCCGGCGTGACGACCGATTTCGGTCTGGCGTCGGCGTGGGCGAACGTGCGCACGCTGCGACTCGCCGACGGACCGGACGAGGTTCATCGCCGCACGATCTCGCAGCTCGAGCTCAAGCGGCAACGCGCGCGCGGTGGCGCCCCGCGCTGACGACGGCCCGAGATGCGGGCCAGGAGATCTCTGCGTGACCTATCGAGTGGTTCAGTGGACGACCGGAAACGTCGGGCGGCGATCGGTGCGGGCGATCGTCGCCAAT
>JANNQH010000491.1:0-1501 GCA_031400655.1 Deltaproteobacteria bacterium
CTCGGAATCACCACTTCTTCGAGGTCGATCTCGCTGCCTCCGCCGGGGGACGCGAGCTCCATGAAATCCGCAACGGCGGGCCGCAAGATCGCGTGCGCCAGGCGCTGTCCCCCGAGCTGATACGGCGAGACTACCTGCCTCGCACCAGCGCTCCGCAGGCGCCGCGCGCCGGCTTCGGTCTCGGCGCGCGCGTGGACCGCGATCGTCGGGTTCGCTTCGCGCGCCGCCAGCGCAATGAAGACGTTGATGGCTTCGCTGCCAGTCGCTGCGACGACCGCCCGCGCCCGAGCGATCCCGGCAGATTCGAGCACTCCCTCGTCGGCGGCCGAGGCGAGCAGCACGGGATGCGGTCCACCCTCGAGTCGCGCCACGACGGCAGGATCTTCGTCGATGATGACCTGCGCGACGCCACTGCGCGCGAGCTCCGCGCCGACGCGCTGTCCGAGTCGGCCATAGCCGCAAACGATGACGTGGTCCTGCATCGCGGCGAGCAGTCGATCCATCGATTTCCTCCCCATCCATTCGCGGACACGGCCCGCGATCAGAAACTCTGCCGCCGCGGCCGCCGTGTAGAGCGTGGCGCCGACGCCAACCAGGATGAATGCCGACGCGAAGAGTCTTCCGGCTGGACCGAGCGGTCGAGCCTCGCCGTAGCCGACCGTCGCGAGCGTCGTGACCGCCATGTAGAAGCCGTCGATCCAACTCATCGCGCCAACCCATTTGAAACCGATCGTCCCCACTCCGATCAGCATCGCGAGCACGCCAAGCCCCACCTGGAGGTGGCGCGCCATCAAGGCATCGCGGTCGGGTATGCCACGCCACTGCGACGCATCGTCCCGGCTGGATTCGCTTCCCATCGCGCGGAGTCTCCTCGATCTTCGACGGCCGAGCGAGCGCCAGGGGCACCGCGCTCTTCACCGATTCGCGATCTCGTCCTGTCGGCTCTTCCGCCTGCCGCGCTCACCCCTCGGCGCGGGGAAGCAAATGAGCGGATGTCGATTATCGCGTTGCAGCCGTCGCCGTGCATTCGCTGGTCAAGCGCGGGACGCGCGGCGATAATCGTCCCAACCCCATCTCGATCCTAGCGAATGGACTCGCCGATCCCGCGAGTCGCCGGTGCCTTCCCCTACGACAGCCACACGGACACGGTCGCTTGGGTACACGTCCGCACCGTGGCGGACGCCGCCTACTGTCTCGTCGCCAAGGTCGAGCTGGAGCCGTCTTCCGCGCTGGTCTCCCCCGCCGCGGTCGTGGTCCTGATTGCGGATTGGCGTGGCGCGTTGCGAAGGCGGAGAGCGCGCCACGCGCGCGGAGCGGTCACGAGTGGCTCCCCTTCGTGTCCGCCCGTCGAATTCAGTGCCTGGCGCCGAACCCGGAGCTCCGGCGGGTACTCGAGGCGCTTCAGAACCTTCATCCTCCTCCCGAGCATCGATGAGACCTGGCCCCTTACGGCCTCTTGATCGCTCGATCCGCCTGGGCCGTCGGGGGAGGGCGTCGTCGT
>JANNQH010000492.1:0-2712 GCA_031400655.1 Deltaproteobacteria bacterium
GGCGCCAGCGTATTGACGGCGATGCCATCATTCGAGAGCTCGGCGGCGATGCCGACGGTCAGGCGGTCGAGGGCCGCCTTGCTCGCGGCGTAGAGGTGGGCCCCGCCGTTCACCTGATAGGCCTCGAAGGGCGGGCCCACCGGCAGCCTGGCGGTGGCGGACGAAATGTTCACGATCCATCCGCGACCCCGCGCACGCATCGCGGGCACGACGAGCTGGGAGAGGTGGAACGCCGCCTCGACATTGACGCCAAAGGTCAGGGCGAAGTGTTTAGCCGTGAGCTTCTCGAAGACGCGATGCGGGCCAGCGGCGGCGTTGTTGACGAGGATGTCGATCGCTCCGAGCTCCGCCTGACACTGCTCGACGATCGCCGCCCGCGATTCGGCTTTCGCGACATCGCCCTGGATCGCCGCCGCTCTGCCCCCGGCGGCCACGATCCGCGCGACCGTCTCCCGCAGCGTTCCCGGCTCCTTGCCGCCCGGCTCGTCGAGACTGCGCGCGACACAGGCGACGCTCGCGCCCGCGGACGCGAGTCGCTCGGCGATCGCGGCCCCGATGCCGCGGCTCGCGCCGGTCACGAGCGCTATGCGGCCGGCGCATTCCTGGGATGCCCGTTCCTGAGTGGCCATGGTCATGTCGAAGCTCCGGGCGGGACCGCTCGCGGGCGGGCGGTGACGCCGTCCTTTGGTTCGGGTTGGTTCGCGGGGCGGGTCCGTGCGTCATCCCCTGGCCGCTCGCCCAGGTCTGGGCTACACGACGATCAATGACTAAGACAAGCAACGTCTAGCATGCCTGCGAGACGACCTGCAATCCCCGCCGCGTCCGAAGCCGCATCCGGATCCGCACCTCGATCCGAAACCGGCGTCGACGCCGTGTCCCCGATCGACGCTGAGCTCGAGCGCGCCCTCGAAGGTCTCTTCCGGCTCGGTGCGAACCGACGCTTCAACCTGCGCCAGACGATCTCGGTGGGCGCAGCCGTGACCCGCGCCGGCTACGCCGCGCTCCGAAGCCTCCACGACCACGGCACGCTCTCCGTCCGACGCCTGGCCGACGCGTGTGCGATGGACGCGGCGACGGCGAGCCGCCAACTGATGCCGCTCGTCGACGAGGGACTGGTCGAACGCCGAAGCCGCGACGGCGATGCGCGCCAGGTCGAGCTCTCGCTCACGTCCCGCGGTCGCGAGGTCTACGAGCGCATCGTCGAGTACCGCCTCGATCAGCTGACGGGCGTGCTCGAGGCCTGGCCCGAAGAGGATCGCGCCGCGCTCACCGGACTGGTCACGCGGCTCGTCCGCGATCTCGCGCAGCTCCCGCGCGTCCCCCGGTCGGCGCATCCACTCGGGCCTCGGCGATCGTCCCGTCCACCGCTCTCGCCAGACCCGTCGCTCGCCGGGCAGAGCTCGTCCGAGGAGCATCCGTGAGCCCGCGCCCGCGCCGGCTTGCCGTCGAGAATTCCCTGTCGCATCGTAGAAATCCGGCGATCGAGATCTGTTAGGCCACGTCTTTCGAAACCTCCTCCACGAAAGGACTCCCCATGCGCATCCAGCCCCGAGTCGTCCGCTACGGCGGCGCCATGTTCGACCAGACCGAGATCAACGCCGTGATGGCGCAGATGCAGGATCCGCTCGGGCTGATCCCCGGCAAGAAGGTCCACGAGTTCGAGGCGCGCGTCGCCGAGTTCATGGGCAAGAAGTACGGCGTGATGGTGAACTCGGGCTCGTCGGCACTGATGGTCGCGATGCGGCTCGCGCAGCTGCCGCGGGGCTCTGAGGTCATCACGCCGGTCCTGACCTTCTCGTCCGACGTCGCCGCGATCTACCACGTCGACTGCACGCCCGTCTTCGTCGACGTCGGTCTCTCCGACTATCAGATCCGCGTCGACCAGATCGAGGCGGCGATCGGCCCCAAGACCCGCGCGATCCTGATCCCCGATCTGGTCGGTGGGATCTGCGACTGGGACATCGTCCGCAAGATCGCCGACAAACACAACCTGTTCGTGATCCACGACAGCGCCGACACCCTCGGCGGCAAGCTCCGCGGCCGCCATACGGCGTCCACGCCGACGTCTCGATCACGAGCTTCTCGATCTTCCACATCATCACCGCCCTCGGCAATGGCGGCATGGTCTTCTTCGACGACGAGAAGTATTTCGACCGATCCCTGTCCCTGCGCGCCTGGGGCCGCTCATCCGAGAAGTGGATGCACGGGACGAAGGCGAACAGCTCCGATGGCCGCTTCCTCGAGAAGGTCGACGGCATCGACTACGACGCGCTCTTCATCTTCGAGGAGAACGCCTACGGATTCATCCCGAACGAGTGCGGGGCGGCTTTCGGCGTCGAACAGATGAACAAGATCGACACGCTCTGGAAGCTCCGCGAGGAGCGCTTCCGCTGGCACACGGACTTCCTCAAGAAGCACGAGGACAAGTTCATCCTCCCGACCATCATCCCGGACACGGAGACCACCTGGCTCTGCTACCCGATCCAGATCCGACCCGAGACGGGGTTCAGCCGGACGAAGTTCCAGATCCAACTCGAGGACGCCGGCATCACGAGTCGCGTCATCTTCTCGGGAAACATCACGCGGCAGCCAATGCTGAAGAACCAGGAGTACCGGATCGCGCCGGCGGGCCTCGCGACGGCGGACCAGATCATGGCCTACGGCATCATGCTGCCCTGCCATCCGACGATGACGCGCGAGGACTGCGAATAC
>JANNQH010000493.1:0-3738 GCA_031400655.1 Deltaproteobacteria bacterium
GGACTCTCGGGGCCGAAGGCGTCGACCCAGCGCGCGCCGCGGGACTGGTCCTTCCCGAGCGGCCGGTAGACGAGGCCATTCAGGAGCATGACTTTGAGGCCGAGCTCTTTGCGGCAGTAGTCGAGCTCGGCCAGCGCTTCACCCGGCTCGTACATCGGGATCATCGCCGCCGGCGTCAATCGATCCGAGAACGGCGCGAACATCTCCGCCGCACAGCGATTGAAAGCCCGGATCGAGGCGTTGCGAAGCTCGGTCTGGTCGAGGCTCATCGCCGTGAGTCCCATCGTCGGATAGAGCACGGCGTAGTCGATGCCGAACTCGTCGAGTCGTTCGTAGAGCAGGCCGGGCAGCATTCCCGTCGCACGGTCGAGGGAGTTCTTCGCCGGATAGGGCCACCAGGTCAGCTTGAAGATCCCTTGCGCCCGCCGATCGTCGACGGACAGGGACTCGAAGCGCCGCCCCGCCTCGACCACCGCGTCGAACTCCTCGGCCAGCTTGCGCCCGCCTTCCTCGACCAGGAAATCGCGGACGGCGGGGAGGAATTCGATGATGTGGCCATCTGCATCGATCACCGGATGATCGAGGCGAGCACGGATGTCCCGAGAGCTCGGCGAATTTCCATGCGACATCGCACACTCCTCTCGTTCAGCCGGGCGCGGCCCGGCTTTACGCCAGCGAATCGACCTTCACGACTTTCGTCTTCGGAGCCCCCGGCGACGAGGTCGGGAACAGGTAGCGCCAGTACATGTGACCGTGCAGCCGGCCCTCGGTGTCGAGCCAGTTCGGAACGCCCGGGTTTCGATGGGCGACGACGAGCCGATAGCTGCCGTCCTTTTCATAGGCGATCTGGTTTCGATTGAGCGAGATCGTCCGATTCGCGTAGTCGTAGCTCTGCATGAAGGCGTTCCAGAGCACGATATTCGCGAAGCGGCAGTCCGGGAATCGGCCGGTGATGACGAGTGCCTCGTCGGGAGCAAGCTCGTAGTTGGCCGAGGCGTACCAGGCGTGGGTATTGCCGTAGGCGTTCTTCCCGGCCGCTGCGCGCCACTGCCCGGCTGGATTGAACTTGTTGGGCACGAGCGAGACCCAACCGAGCTGCTTGGCCATCTCGGGCGTGGTCTTCCGGAACGTCATCGCGCAATGCTCGCGCACGAAGTTCGCGACCCAGCCGAGGCGCTGCGCATTCTGGGCATCGCCACCGTAGGGCTTCAAGGCCACCGGATCGATCACCTCGATCGAGATCGGGATCACGCGGCCGGGAAGCGTGGCGACGCAATGCCGGGACTCGTGGTAGTGGCGCGTCGTGATCTGGCTGGCGCCGGCCGCGAGGGACAGCCAGTTGCCGCTGGCCGGCTTGTCGCGGCTCGCGATGATCTCGTAGCTGCCGTCGGAACGGATCTCCATCGCGTCGTCACCCAACGCGGCCGACGAGCCCTTCGCGGCATGGCCCTCGGCGGAACCGCTCTCGACGGTGAATGATGTAAAGGTCGCGGCACCGACGCTGCCCGTGATGCGATAGCGGGCGTCGTCGCGGATGGGCGCAAAATAGTAGAGCGAGTCCGGGTTGCAACCGAGCAGCTTCCGGGTCGGCGTGACGTAAGGCTTGAAGACCGGGCGATCGAGGTCGGCCTCGAGCCAGAATTCGAGGCCGGTGTGGAGGATGTGGCCGATTACGCGCTCGGCTTCGGCGAGCTCCTCGACGGTGTAGCCGCTCTCAGCGGTCAACATCGTCGTCTCGACTTCGCGAATGGCATCGAGGATCGACTGCATCGCCTTGCGCGACGCGGTTCCGTTCGCGGCCGCCGCGCCGGCAGCGGCTTCGTGATGGTCCGCCCGGGCCGTCCCCGCCGCCATCCCGCCAAGCGCCGCGAAACCCGTGGCCACGCCGCCTGCCATGCCCACGTTCTTGATGAACTCGCGTCGATCCATGGCCGGTCTCCTCCTTCGGTGCTCTTCTGTGCTCTTCTGTGCTCTTCTGTGAGAGAGCCAACGATGGACGCCTCGACGCGAAAATTCAATGGCGATTTCGGAGGCCGAGCGAGAGCGTTCAGCGAGGCCCGGCGTGGACCGTGAGCACGGGGCACGGCGCGTGCTCGACGACGCGGAGCGTCGTGCTGCCGAGCAAGAAGCGGCGGAGCGGTGAACGGGCGTGTGTCCCGATCGCGATCACATCGACCTCGCGTTCCGCGGCAAGGGCAATCACGACCTCGGCGGGATCGCCCCGCTCGATCACGGCCTCGACGTCGAAGCCCCGGCGACGCAGGCGATCGACGACGGGCTGGACGGCAGCCTCGGCGATTTGTTGCGCGTTCTCGACGAAATACGGCGGCACCGCTTCCCCGAAGCCCGTGAAGGGAACCACGCTCGGGGCGAGATGGAAGGTGTGGACGAGCAGGATCTTGCTTTCCTCTCGCCGCGCGAGCAGGCGGATCGCGGTCGAGAGCGCGACTTCGGAGTCGGGCGAGAGGTCCGTCGGGAAGAGCAGCGTGCCGACGGGCTCCACCGGACGCCGATCGCCGGGATGGATCGTGAGGACGGGTTGGCGCGCGGTGCGGACGACGGACTCGACGACGCTTCCGAGCAGGAGGTGCTCGAAGCGCGTGTGGCCGCGGGCACCGATCAGGATGAGATCGGCGCCGAGCGCGCGGGCACGGGCCGTAATGCACTGAGCGGGGATGCCGTGCTCGAGATGCGTCGTCACGGCGATGCCGAGGGCGCGGATCCGCTCGGCGTCCTGGTCGAGCGCCTCGTTGGAGGCCGCCCGTAGCCGGTCCGCGAAGTCGGGCGGTACGACGAGCATTTCGGGGGAGGCGAGCGTCGGGAGATCGGGCTGCATCACATGGAGCAGCGCGATCCCGCTCTCGTGGCGCAGCGCGAGATCGATCGCCCGATCGATCACCAGCTTCGCCGTCTGCGAGAAATCGGTGGCGACGACGATCTCACCCAGGGGATCGGTCGCATAGTCGATGGCGGTTGCCATACACAGCACCTCCCGGCCAATCAGGACGAAATGCGCTCGGCTGATCGAGGCCCCGAAAGGGGCCTCCCGTCCCACTCTAGCCGACACCGGGGGAAACCATCATCGCCCAACGCCGCGACCCCCTCCGTCTGACGGCCCAGCTCCGACGCCTTGATGGATCGCCAGAATCGCCGATGCTCCGCCCCCATGCAGAAGCCGACGTCCCCGCAGCCCGCCCGCACCGCCCTCATCACCGGCGCCTCCTCTGGAATCGGCGAAGCCACGGCCCGAGCGCTGGCCCGCGAGGGTTATGCGCTGGCCCTGATCGCACGGCGGAAGGACCGACTCGACCTGCTGGTCAAGGAGATCGAGGAGGCCGGAGGCCGCGCCCTCGCGATCACGGCCGACCTCGCCGACGACGAGGCCACGCAGCGCGCCGCCCAGGAGGCGATCAGCTTCCTTGGTCGCGTCGACCTGCTCGTGAACAACGCGGGCTACAGCCCGGGCGCCGCGATCGAGCAGTGCTCGCGTCAGGATTTGAGACACATCTTCGATGTCAACCTGCTCTCGGCGCTCCAGCTGATCGGCGCCGTGACGCCGACGATGCGCGCCCAGGGCGGCGGTCGGATCATCAATCTCGGCTCGGTGGCCGGATTCGTGCCCGCGCCCCTCGCAATCCCCTACGCCGCGACGAAGGTCGGCCTGCACGCCGCCACCGACGCGCTCCGTCTCGAGCTCGGCCGCTTCGGAATCACGCTCTCCCTCGTGATCCCCGGATT
>JANNQH010000494.1:0-3126 GCA_031400655.1 Deltaproteobacteria bacterium
CCGATTCGTGCTGGGCTTCGCCCGCGCCCGGGCCGACGCGATCGTGACGACCGGCGCGATCCTGCGGGCCGAGCCCGACCTCGTCCACCGTTTCTCCGACGACGACCGCGAAGACGCGGCGTGGCGAGACTGGCGCGCCGATCAGCTCGGCGGTCGCGAGCCGCCCTGTCTGCTGATCCTCACCCGGAGCGGTGAGCTTCCGCCCGCGCATCCGGCGCTCGCCGGGCGTGCCCGCACGATCGTCTGGACATCGCCGGCTGGGCGGGCACGACTGGGCCGGGCTGGCGGGGCGCTCGAGGTCGTCGTCGGCGATCGCGGCGGCCCACATGCCGCACTTCAGGGAGCTCGCGGAGCGGAGAGTCCGAGTGGGGCGGAGGCGCTCTCGGCGGCGTATCACTGGCTGCGCACCGAGCTCGGCGCCGAGACGGTCGTCGTCGAGGCGGGGGCGCGGGCCACGCAGGGTTTGTACGCAGCGGGGGGCGGCGAGTCGTCGTCGGCCGCGCACGCCGCCGCCGGATCCCCGCCGCGGATCGCGCAGCTCGATGAGCTCCTGTTGAGCGTCTACGCGGGCGCGGCCCCGACCGCCGTCGCCGGCCCGGCCTTTCCGTCGCCGGAGCTTTTGGCGCGATATTTCTCGCCGGGCGCGCAGCCGAGGACGCGGGTGCGGGTCGAGGAGCCAAGCGGAGCCTGGCTCTTCGAGCGCTATCGACGGGATCGGCGGGTGGTCTAGGGCTCCGCTGCGGGTCTCAGCCGGTGCGCCGGATCATCGGCCAGAGGGAGGGACCGCCCGGGATCTGCAGCTCGTCGACGACCTCGAATCCGTGTTTGTTGTAGAAGGGGATGTTCGCGGCCTTCGAGGACTCGAGATAGGCGGGCACGCGCTCCCGATCGCAGAGCTCGAGCACGGGCTGCATCACCGCCGACGCGAGGCCCATTCGCTGGGCGCTCGGATCCGTGCCCAGGACGGCGAGATACCAGTGGGGCTCGCGCAGGTGGTGGCGGCTCATCAGCTCGCCCATCCGCGCGGCCCGGCCGAAGCCCGAGCGCGTGAGGCCGACGAGGGTCGCAAGAATCCGGATTTGCCGCGTGAATCCGAGGGGCCCCGGCTTCGGCGCCTGCCAGATCGCCCCCGTCCGAATCTCGGGCTCGGTCAGGACCAGCGCCGAGGCGGCGAAGGCGTCGATCGCGATTCCGGCAAAGCGCGCATAACGTGCGGGGCGTGTCGCCGGGTCGGGAAACAGGAACTCGGCGACGGGATCGTCGAAGAAGGCGCGGCCCAGCACGTCGCACACACTGCGCTGCTCGTCGCGCCGCGCTTCGCGGGCCACCACCCGGGCACGACCGAATTCGAGATCGGGCTGTCGTTCTTCGAGGTTCATGGGGCACTCGCAGGGTCGCCGGTCGATTCCGTCGCCCGCTTCAGTTTCCCTCAATGCGGTCGAGCCAGACAAGGGTTTCGACGTGTTCCGTGAAGGGAAAGAAATCAAAGGCCTCGATCCCGGCGAGCGCCATGTGACCCGGGGCGAGCAGGCTATCGAGGTCGCGGGTCAAGCTGTGGCGATCACAGGCCAGGTAGGCGAGGCGCTCGGGTGGGGCCGCGGCCAGGGCCTCGAGGAGCGGGCGGTCGAGGCCCTTGCGCGGGGGATCGACGAGCACGAGGTCCGCCCCTGTGAGCATCGCGGTGTGATCCCCGGCTGCGCCCTCGAAGACCCGGGCCCGGGCGCGCTCGGCGGGGGGCCGTGCCGCCAGGCCGAGCGCCAGGCCCGCGAGCCCGCCGTGGCCCCGCTCGTTGAAGCGGACCTCGGCAGCGCGGGCCAGCAGCCCGAGGCCGATCGCGCCGACGCCACAGTAGAGCTCGGCCACGCATGCCCGCTCTGGCACGAGCGCATGGACCCGCTCCACGGCCCGATCGAAGAGGGGGAGATGGTTCTGGCCGAAGGCCGAAGGCGGGAAGAACACGTCGACCCCGCCGATCCGCTCGCGCAGCGCGGGCTCTCCGAGGAGCCGGATCGTCCTTTCGCCGAGCACGGTGTTGCTGCGCGCAGGCTGGGCATTGAAAAAGAGACCCTGCAGGCGATCGGCGAGGCGCTCCGCGAGGGCGGCGGGCAGCTCGCCCAGGATCGCCGGCGACTCGCCGCAGCCGACCAACACGACCTGGACGCGCTCGCTCGGGCGCTCGACCACGATCTGCACATAACGCAGCTCACCGCGGTGGGCGGCGTCGTCGTAGGGGACGCTGCCGGTCTCACGGATCGCCTCGCGCAGGGCGTCGGCGGTCTCGTTGATCCGCGCATGATGAACGGCGCAGTGGGGCGTCGCGACGATCCGGTGGCTGCCGGCCTGGAAGAGGCCGATCTGGGGATTCGAGGCACTGCCCCGGACCGCGAGGCGCGCGCGGTGGCGATGGCCGAGGGCCGAGCCGTGATGGACGCGGGGCTCGGGGAGCTTGGCCTGCACGGCGAGCTCGCCCAACCAGGCGCGGGCCGCGGGGGCGAGCGTCGGCTCGCCGAAGCGGGGGCAGCCGGGGCACGGCGGTCGGTGCGGACAGGGCTGCGGATTCGGTTCGAGAGACGGTTCGAGAGACGGCACGCGATGCCCTCGTTCAGGCTCGGTGGGAGGGGATCGGTGTCGGTCCTGGCCGGCGGCGGTCGTTCGGCGGCGGTCGCTCGTCGCGGGCGCGTCGTCGGGGGGCAGATTAACCCAGGCCGAGGGCAGCTCCTCCGCCGCAGAACGCCGCGTGCCGGGTTGCGAGGCTCTGGCTGCTACGTTGGGCCGATGTCCCAGCCCCGGCCCGCTCGCGCCGCATTCCTGCCCATGACGGCTGCCGACGTCGCCGCCCGGGGCTGGGACCAGCCCGACATCGTCTTCGTGACGGGCGACGCGTACGTCGATCATCCCTCGTTTGCGATGGCGATCCTCGGACGCTGGCTCGAGCAGCACGGCTTCCGCGTGGCGCTGCTCGCGCAGCCCGACTGGAAGAGCGCTGACGCCTGGCGCGAGCTCGGCCGGCCGCGGCTCTTCTACGCCGTCTCCGCCGGCAACATGGACTCGATGATCAACCACTACACGGCGAACCGGAAGCGCCGCAACGCCGACGCCTATTCACCCGGCGGTGCGATAGAGCGC
>JANNQH010000495.1:0-10259 GCA_031400655.1 Deltaproteobacteria bacterium
CGAAACACGATCGTGCGGATGTCGGGCACGCCCTGGAACGTCACCTCGTCGAAGATCGGATCGAATTCGACGCAGCGCTCGATCAGCGCCTGATCCGGTCGACCGCCGAGGCTGTACATGCCGGAGAGCACGTTCGAGAGATGGTGCTCCATGCCCTGCTCGTCGAGGAACGTGCCGTTGGCGCGGAAATAACGACCGTTGCGGACAGAGCGGATCACGACGATGCCGTTGCCGCCGCTGCCGTGCGCGGGCTTGACCACGAACTTCTGCCGGCCTTCGATGATCTTGTGGAAGTTTCGAATCTCGGCGTCGCTCTTGATCAGGCCATAGAGCTCGGGAAATGCGATGCCGGCCGTGGCGGCGAGCTCCTTGGTGCGCGCTTTGTCGTCGACGAGGGGGAAGAGCCTGCGCGGGTTCTCGACCTTGATGCAGCGAAAATTGCGCTCGTTCATCCCGAGGATGCCGTGCTCGCGGAGCACGGTCCCGGGCCACCGGAAGCGAAGCTTCATGACGGCTCCTCGGGACTCCGGATGACGCTGCGGAAGCGCCAGAACTCGAGCAGCCGGTAGCCGGTGTAGCGGCCGGCCAGGATCGAGGCGGCGAGCACGACCAGCAGGAGCTCGGGGAATACGTAGACCAGGTGGCCGAGGTACTCGTTGCTGACGACGAGGTAACAGAGCGACGCGACGATCAGACTGCCGACGCCCTGGACGATTGCGTCGTGGCCTCCGGTCTCTTCCCACACGAGCGACATGCGCTCGATCGTCATCGCGAGGATCACCATCGGGAAGAGCGCAACGGAGATGCCGGTATCCATGCCGAAGTGGAAGGAGACGATGCTGATCGTGAGCATCAGGAGCACGACGATCGTGAGCACCGCCGCGAGCCGCGGAACCAGCAGCAGCTGCAGCCGTTCGAGCAGGAAGCGAATCCAGAGCCCGAGGCCCACGATCGTGACGAACAGCAGGATTCCCATAAGGAGCTCGGTCTCGCGGAAGGCGAGCGCGATCAGGACGGGCATGAAGGTCCCGAAGGTCTTGATGCCGACGAAAGCGCGGAGTAGCACGACGAGAAAGGCCCCGAGAGGCACCGTCAAAAGCACGCGATAGACGTTCTGGGTCTGGATCGGCAGCGAGAAGAGCGAGAAGTCGAACCACATCGAGTCGCCCTTCTGGGCGCGCTGCGCGGCGACGTCGACCATCTCGCGCAGCGTGTGCGCAACGGCAAAACGAACCTCGCCGTTCTTCGCGCCATCGAGGTCGAGCAGCGGATTCGAGCCGACGTGCCAGACCAGGAAGCGATCGGGATAGCCCTTCTCGCCGGAGAGCGGATCGAAGGGCAGCCAGACGCTCTGGTTGTGGACCTCGACGTAGGGCGAGAGCTGGCCCTCGCGGAGGTTGTCCTCGAGCAGGATTCCCCAGACGACCCGCGCCGGAATCCGCGCCGAGGCCAGGATGTCGACGATCTGGAGCGCGCGGCGGCTGGTGGTGACCTCGCCGTCGTTGAGGAGCCCAAAGGCGCCGTCGCCCTCCAGCTTGTTGACGCGTCGGATCAGGGCGCCGGTGAAGCTCACGATGTCGGCGGACTCGAGCCGCACCTTTTCGAGCAGCGCTTCGATCGCCGAGTCGAGGGCCTCTTCGCGCTCCGGCCGATGGGGGAAGCCGGGAAACTCGTCTGTGTGTTGCTTGACGTCGTCCGTCTCGACGATCGACATGCGGTAGTAGACCGATTGCTTGCCCTTCGCGCGCCGGATCGTCCAGATCGAGGTCCGGCCGAGGCCAGAGTGCTCGGTCGTGACGCCATAATTCGAGGAGATGAAGTCCTCGTCGAGGATCTCGAAGCCGAGCGGCGCCGCCGGAATCTCGAGCCGCGCCGTCAACGGGCCGCCCTTGGCTTCGAAGCGGGCCCGCGCTTCGATCGTCCAGACCGCCGTGTCCTGGTTCGGTGTCAGGGGAAGGCCCAGACGATCGAGCTTCACCAGGAAGATCGCCACGCCGATCGCAGCGATCGTGAACGCGACCAGATAGATCGAGCGGAGTTTCAAGGCGCTTCACTCTCCGGGCCGCAGGCTGCGCCGGTCAAGAAGGTCGCCTCGGGGTCCACCACGAAGGATCCGGCGAGGAACTCGCGCCCGAGCAGGGCGGAGTAGAGAAAGGCGCCGCGATCGACCAGGGAGAACCGCGCGCTGTGTCGACGCCCAGCCATGCAGAACTCCAATTCGACGACGGGCCGGGCGTCGGACTGTTGGTCGTGGTCCTTGATGTAGACCTTGCGCACGA
The DNA here is from genome assembly GCA_031400655.1 of Deltaproteobacteria bacterium. GTDB lineage: Bacteria > Myxococcota_A > UBA9160 > UBA9160 > UBA4427 > UBA4427. Next base: position 2,280 of record JANNQH010000495.1, read on the forward strand.
GGGGCGACTCACGCGGCACGCGGTGCGTCGTCGTCTTCGATTCCTTGAGCACGAGGGTATAGCGGACCCAGGCACGTCCACCCCGCTTGAAACGCTCGATGTCCTCGGCATGGATCGACGAGGTCTTGGCGCCCGTGTCGAGCTTCGCGAGGGTGAGCGTCGCTTCCGGCAGGATCCGGATCCGTTCCACCCAGCCGGCAATCTGCTTGCTCTCGTCGCCCGCTTGCTTCCCCTTCGGCGGGGCTGCCGATACGGGCGACGATAGGCTCAACATGAGTAGTCCCGCCCACAGCGCGAGCCACCCCATCCATGCCAGCCTCGATACCACCCCGAACTCCCCGGATCGTCGACTCTCGATCATCGATTGCCGATGATCAATTGTCGTTTGCCGATGCGGCCCATATCCTACCACCCCGTTCGTCCGCCACAGCGCAGACGGGCCCCCCAAGTTCGACGCGCGCGAACCGATGAACGAACCGATGAAGAGCACAGCGTGTCTCGATCCTGGCGGGACCGCGCGGTGCGAAAGGGGCAATCTGCGATGGGCGGAGTACGCGCGGGGCGCAATGCAGTGGGGATGACTCGGGTGGTCGGGCGGGGACTCGTCTCGGTGTGCGTCGGCCTCGCCGTCGCGGGAACCGCGGGCGCCCAGGCCACACAGCCCGCCGTCGTACGACCGCGGCCACCTACCGCAGCCGCTATCCCGGCGGCCAAGCCCGCGGCCAAACCCGCGGCCACCCCGGCAGCCAAGCCAGCAGCGACCCCCCAGCCCGACGCTGCGAAGCCGCCGACCCAGTCGACCGCGGCCAAGCCAGGCGCTCCGCCCGCTGCCTCGCCGGCGGCCAACCCCCGAACGCCCGCCGCGACCTCGAGGCCGGAGATTGCTGGCGATCCAGCGATCGAGAGCGAGAGCGGCGCGACCGACCTGCCGATCGCCCCGGTCGTACTCCCGGACCCGATCCGCCTGCTCGACGGCGAGGTCAAGGCCGGCACACAGGCGAGGCTCGGCTGGCACGCAAGCAACGAGGTGGCGAGCCTTCAGGCTGACACGCCCGTCCTCATCGCCCACGGCACCTCGCCCGGCCCCGTCCTCTGCCTCACCTCCGCGATCCACGGCGACGAGCTGAACGGCATCGAGATCGTGCGCCGCGTCTACCACTCGATCGATCCGGAGACGCTCTCGGGCACGCTGATCGGGGTGCCCGTCGTGAACCTCTTCGGGTTCCAACGCGCCTCCCGCTATCTCCCCGACCGCCGCGATCTGAACCGCTTCTTCCCGGGCAATCCCCGCGGCAGCCTCGCGTCGCGCGTCGCCTACTCCTTCTTCGAGAGCGTGATCCGCCACTGCGACTACCTCGTCGATCTCCACACGGGCTCGTTCCACCGCGCGAACCTGCCCCAGCTCCGGGCCGACCTCTCCGATCCCCGGATCCTCGCCATGACGAAGGGCTTCGGCGCGATCGCGGTGCTCCACTCGAACGACCGGGACCGCTCGCTCCGCTCGGCGGCGACGCATGCGGGCATCGCGGCCGTGACGATCGAGGCGGGGGAGCCGATGCGGCTCCAGCCCGAGGAGGTCGAGCAGGGGGTGCGCGCGATCGAGAGTCTGATGGACTCCCTCGGCATGATCTCGCGCTTCCATCTCTGGGTGGATCCGCAGCCGGTCTTCTACGAATCGATCTGGGTGCGGACGAGCGGCAGCGGGATCCTGCTGGGGTCGGTCGAGCTCGGGGACCGGGTCGAAATCGGCCAGACCCTCGGCGCCGTCGTCGATCCCGTGAGCAACGCCCGGGACACGCTCAAATCCCCCGTCCGGGGCCGCGTCCTCGGGATGGCGCTCAACCAGGTCGTGATGCCGGGCTTCGCCGCCTTCCGGGTCGGCATCGAGCACCGCGAAGAGGACATCGACCTCGAGCCGACGGTCGGCGAAGGCGACAGCCACGAAGAAGACGGCTACGACCCGATGCAGCTCGAAGGCATCGATCCGGCCCTCGAGCCCGACGACATCGAGTAGCGACTCCCAGCGAAGCATCCGGCCCGCTGCGGCGACGGCGGCGGGCCCCATTCACAGGGTTATACTGGCCCCGCCCCGATCCGGGGTGGTCGCTCCCGACCCCTTTCCGTGGATCGGATGCGCGGACCGGATCATCGAATGCATGCCGCCCCGCGGCGTGAAGGAGTTTTCCCTGTGCCTGAACAGAAGGCTGATCAGATTCCCTTCGTCGACTATTTGAAGCTCGGCGATAAGCCTCATCTCGTCGCTCAAGAGTGCACGAGCTGTGGTGCGCGCTTCTTCGATCGCCGCAGCGCCTGCGCCCGCTGCTCGGGCGTCTCGTTCAAACCCGTCGCGGTAGCGACCGAGGGCGAGCTGAGGACCTTCACGATCGTCGCCTTCGCGGCGCCGGGCATCCCCGTCCCCTTCGTCTCGGGCGTCGTCGACTGCGGCGGAACCAGCGTGCGCACCAACATCGTGAATTGCCCCGCGGATCCGAAGCACGTGAAGACCGGCATGAAGGTCCGCCTCACGACCTTCCCGATCGGCAAGGACGCAAAGGGCACCGAGGCGATCAGTTTCGGCTTCGAGCCCCTTCTTTAAAAAAACCCTGAAAGGAATATGTCATGGCCAGCGGAGACGTCTGGATTCTCGGCATCAAGATGACGAAGTTCGGGAAGCACAAGGACAAGGACGTGCTCGACCTCGCGGCCGAGGCGGCGCTCGGCGCCCTCGCTGACGGCGGCGTCACGATGAAGGACATGGGTGTGCTCGCGGCGGGCAACCTGATGGGCGGCGCTCGACCGATCGCCCAGGACATCCAGAAGCAGATCGGCCAGACCGGCATCCCGGCCTACAACGTCTCCAACGCCTGCGCGACGGGGGCGACGGCCCTGCGCGTGGCGTATCTCACGGTCAAGGCCGGCGAGGCCGACATGGGCCTCGCGGTCGGCGTCGAGAAGCTCGCGGGCGCGGGCCTGCTGGCCGGTGGCGCGCGCAAGGACGACGGCGACAGCTGGCAGCGCTCGGGCCGCTACGGCGCCGTCGCCCCGGTCGATGGCCGCATCGGGACGGACACGATGCCCGGCGTCTTCGCCCAGATCGGCATGGAGTACGGCCACCGCTACGGCGGCGCGAACTTCGAGCTCTTCGCCCAGATCTCGGAGAAGAACCACGCCCACTCGACCTTGAATCCGCTCGCGGCCTACACGAAGCGGATGACGCTCGAGGAGATCATGGGCGACATCATGATCGCCTATCCCAACACGCGGCCGATGTGCTCGGCCAACTGCGACGGGGCGGCGGCGGCGGTCGTCGTCAGCGACTCGAAGCTGCGCACGCTCTCCCTCGAGCAGCAGCGCCGCGCGGTCAAGATCTCGGCGTCGATCCTGACCTCCGATCCCTATCAGGAAGCCTGTCAGGTGCTGCCCGACGTGAACACGTTGACGCGCATGGCCGCCAAGCAGGCCTACGAGAAGGCGGGCATCGGCCCCGACGATCTCGATCTGGTCGAGCTCCACGACTGCTTCGCGACGGCGGAGCTCGTCCACTACGACAACCTGATGCTCTGCCCGGAAGGTCAGGCCGTCGACTTCTTCAAGTCGGGGGCGACCTGGCGTACGGGCAAGATGCCGGTCAACGTGTCGGGGGGCCTCGAGTCGAAGGGCCATCCGATCGCGGCGACGGGCATCGCCAACATCTGGGAGGTCTGTCACCACCTGCGCGGCGAGGCGGGCGACCGCCAGATCGCGGGTGCGAAGGTCGGTCTGGCCCACGTGATCGGCCTCGGCTCCGCCTGCGGCATCCACATCCTCGAGAAGAGCGCGGCCTAGCAGCAGACGGAACGGACGATGCAGTCGACGATCACCCGCTTCCAGGGCTTCGAGGGGCTCTCGCTCACGGCTGAGGTCTGGGGCGACGCGGATGCCTGGCCCGTGCTCCTGCTCCACGGCGGCGGTCAGACACGCCACGCCTGGGGCGGGACGGCGGAGGCGCTGGCCCGGGCGGGCTGGCGCGCGGTGTCCCTGGATCTGCGGGGCCACGGCGACAGCAGCTGGGCCAGCAACGGCGACTACTCGTTCACGAGCTACGCCGCCGATTGCATCTGCGTCTGCGACCAGCTCGGACGCCCACCCGTGCTGGTCGGCGCGTCGTTAGGCGGTGTCTCGGCGATCCTTGCCGAGGGCAACTCGGATCGCGTCGTCTCTTCGGCTCTCGTGATCGTCGACATCACGCACCAGACCAATCCCGCAGGCATCGAGCGCATCACGAACTTCATGATGTCGGGCATCGAGGGCTTCACCTCCCTCGACGAGGCCGCCGCCGCGATCGCCGCCTATACGCCCAACCGCAAACGCAAGGCGAACCCCGCCGGTCTGCAGAAGGTCCTGCGCCTGAAGAGCGACGGCCGCTGGTACTGGCACTGGGATCCGCGCTTCATGCTGCGGGACGGCACCGAGGTCCCGGGCCCCGACTTCGAGGCCCTGTTCGAGGTCGCCCTCGCGCATATCAAGGTCCCGACGCTGCTCGTGCGCGGGAAGCTCTCGGACGTCGTGACCGAGGAAGGCGTGCAGGACTTCCTGCGGCGGATTCCGCACGCCAAGCTCGCGGATGTGAAGGACGCGGCCCACATGGTGGCGGGCGACCAGAACGACGTGTTCTCGAGCGCGGTGATCGGGTTCCTCGAGCACGACGTCAAGCCGAAGCTGCCGCGCTGAGCGGCCCCGCCTAGCCCTCGCGCGAAAGCTTGTCCCACACCATGTCCGGCCGGGCCTCGACGCCAAGAAGCGTGAGCGGATGCTCGCGGTTCACGTGGCCCATCACGTTCTTGTACAGCGAATAACCGATCAGCTCCTGCAGCCGTCGCGGATAGCTCGCGACGACCTCCTGCTGCGTTCCCAGCATCAGGTTTTGTTGCTGGCGACACCAGCCTGCCACGTACTGGATCGACAGGCCGTAGCGTTCGACGTCCCGCGTCGTGTTGGGTCCACCGCCGTGCCAAAGCGACGCGTGAAGAAGCAGAACGCTCCCGGCCGGCATCTCGGCACAGACGGCCTCGGCCGCCTCTTCCGCCGGCGTCGGGACGAAGCCGGGTCGCTTGTGTGAGCCCGGGACGAAGCGCGTCGCACCGTTGTCCTGCGTGAATTCCGTCAGCGCCCAGAGCGTCGTCACCATCGTCGCCGGATGCGGGCGCGGGAGCGTGACCATGCCGTCGTCGGGGTGGAGGAGCTGCGGAGTCTCGCCCGGACTGATGTGCATCGAGGTCGTGCCCGAGAGCAGGAACCCTTCGCCGAGCATCGCCTCGACGGCGGCGAGCACGGTCGGGTCGAGCACGACGTCGCGAAAGCGAGGTCCGCGGGCGATCAGATTGAAAATGCGGCGGGTCCGGAAGCCCTCGAAGTCGTTCTTGCCGAACGGGATCCCGAATTCCCGCTCGACGCGATCCACTTCTTCGACCAGGGCTCGACAGCGCGCGCCGTCGAGGACCCCGGTCAAGACGACGTAGCCGTCGAGCTCGACCCGCGCCGCGACTTCGCGCGCGAGGTCGGGCGCGTCTGCGGAGATCGTATTCAAGCAGGATCCGCCCATCCCAGAACGTTAGCGAGCGCCCAGCCCTCGGATAGTCGGGACCTGAACGCTCTCGCTGGCTCCGTGACTCGCCGCGTCCTGCCGCGTCAGTCTCTCGCGATCGAAGACGAACGCCTGCTCGAAGCGCGCCTCGCGAATCGGGCAGTCGGGCATCCGGCAGTGGCGACAGAGCGAGGCGTCGCAGGGGTCGAAGTGGACGACCACGTCCCCCGGCTGCGTGTCTCCGACGAACAGGGCCGACTCGATCGCGTCATGGATCCGGTGGATGCGCTCGACGTCGAAATAACGGGGCACTGCGATGTGGACGTCGACGTGGCGCCGGGCCCCGGAGCGCCAGCTGCGCAGGCCGTGCGCATCGATCAGGGTCTCGCCGCGTTCGGCGTCGAGAACCCGGACGACCTGGTCGAGGATCTCGTCGTCGACCTGGTCCATCAGCCCGCCGACGGCGCTGCGGAGCAGGAGCCATCCTTCCCGGACCACGTTGACTGCGAGCACGATGGCGACCAGCGGATCCGCCCAGACCCACCCCGTCAACCGAACGACGCCGAGGCCCGCGATCACGCCGCCGCTGGTCCAGACGTCGGTCAGGATGTGGCGGCCATCGGCCACGAGCGCCATCGAGCGGGTCCGCTCGCCGACGCGCACGAGATGGCGGCCGAGCAGGAGATTCACGAGCGTGAAGGCCAGCGTGAGTGCGACGCCGAGATCGAGATTCTGGACCTTCGGCCCGGCCAGCAGGTCGCGGACGCTCGCGGCCATGATGAGGAACGCCGCGACCGTGATCGCCGTGCCTTCGAGGGCGGCGGAGAGGAACTCGATGCGGCCGTGGCCATAGGGATGGTCGCGGTCGGGGGGCTTGGCGGCCAGGATCAGCGAGAAGATCAGCATGCCCGCGGCGACGACGTTGACCGTCGACTCCATCGCGTCCGCAAAGATCGCGTTCGAGCCCGTCAGCGTGTAGGCGAGCAGCTTGCCGCCGAATACGGCGATCCCGACGCCGAGCGACAGACGCCCCGCGCGCAGGCGTTCGGCGTTCTGGCTCGTCGCTTCGACTCCCCTGTCGCTCGCATTCACGCCGCGGAGAATCGGCGCTTCACTCGGCGCGGTCAACCGGAAGCGGCCGTCTCCATCCCGGGAACCGGATCCGGCCGGAACATCCCACCCGCACTCCAGCTCGCGAAGCCCCAGCGCCCCCACTCGACCAGCGCGAGCGCCAGCCACATCGACCAGGCGAGCATCACGCCTCGGTACCACCAGATCGAGAGCGAGAACGTGAACGGCATCGGCAGGCTCGCCGGACTTCGATCGACATACCAGCGGAGCAGATTTCCCGTCGAGCCGTTGCCCGCGATCCGCATGTCGGGCGTGCCGAGCAGGCCGTTCGCGATCGCGTGGATCAAGGCGTACGCCGCCGCGAGCGTCAGCAGCGCGAGCGCGAGCTGGACGGCCCGGAACAGGATCGGACGCGCGCCGCGCAGCGGCTGCGAGAATCTCCTGCGCAGCCCGAGCCCGAGGAACCAGGCCACCACGACCCCGCCGGCGACGAACGGCGCCTGGGTGAGCCCGAGGCCGAGCAAGAGCCATTGATAGGTGCGCAGCGGTGTGAGCCCCGTGCGCGCGATCACGAAGGCGAGCCCGGCGACGACCAGCAGCGACGGCCAGAAGAGCACCGAGGGCCCGAGCCGCGGCCCTTGCGTAAAGAGCAGCCAGCGATTCTCGGGCACCGCCAGCTCGACATGCACGTTGACCGCGTCGACCCCGAGCCCGACCTCGCTGCTCCGGAAGAACGCGCGCACGCCGCGCGGCTCACGCCAGCCGAGCACGACACTGCGCGGGCCCGGCGCCAGCGAAATCGAGACCTCACGCCCTTCCTGCCGGAGCGGCTGCACTTCGCCGTTGATCGAGAGCGAGAAGGTGAACGGCATCGGCAGGCTCGCCGGACTTCGATCGACATACCAGCGAAGCAGATTTCCCGTCGAGCCGTTGCCCGCGATCCGCATGTCGGGCGTGCCGAGCAGGCCGTTGGCGATCGCGTGGATCAAGGCGTACGCCGCCGCGAGCGTCAGCAGCGCGAGTGCTACCTGGACGGCCCGGAACAGGATCGGACGCGCGCCGCGCAGCGGCTGCGAGAATCTCCTGCGCAGCCCGAGCCCGAGGAACCAGGTCACCACGACCCCGCTGGCGACGAACGGCGCCTGGGTGAGGCCGAGGCCGAGCAAGAGCCATTGATAGGTGCGCAGCGGTGTGAGCCCCGTGCGCGCGATCAGGAAGGCGAGCCCGGCGACGACCAACAGCGATGGCCAGAAGAGCACCGCGGGCCCGAGCCGCGGGCCCTGCGTGAAGAGCAGCCAGCGATTCTCGGGCACCGCCAGCTCGACATGCACGTTGACCGCGTCGAC
>JANNQH010000496.1:0-10462 GCA_031400655.1 Deltaproteobacteria bacterium
GCTTCGACGTCGTGTTTCTTGCGCTTGTCGAGGTTCGTGAGACCCTCGGTTTCGACGAGCTCGCCGTCGACGCGCAGCCGCGTCCAGCCCGCGCGGCGCGCCTCTTCGATCAGCTCGCGGTGCTCACCCTTCCGATTCACGAGGAGCGGGGCCAGCAGGATCACGCGCGTACCCTCGGCGAGGCGCTCGAGGCTGCGGGCGATCTGCTCGGCGGTCTGGCTCTCGACGCGGGCGCCACAGAGATGACAGTGTTGGCGGCCGGTGCGGGCCCAGAGTACGCGCAGGTAGTCGGAGATCTCGGTGATCGTGCCGACGGTCGAGCGCGGGTTGTTACCGGTCGTCTTCTGTTCGATCGAGATGGTGGGCGAGAGGCCGCGGATCGTGTCGTAGCGGGGCTTCTCCATCTGGCCGAGAAATTGGCGCGCGTAGGCCGAGAGGCTCTCGACGTAGCGGCGCTGGCCCTCGGCGTAGAGGGTGTCGAAGGCGAGCGACGATTTGCCGGAGCCCGAGACGCCCGTCATCACGACGAGCTTCTTCTTCGGGATGTCGACGTCGATCGATTTCAGGTTGTGCTCGCGGGCGCCTCGGATCTCGATGTGGTCGAGCTCCGCGACCGGCGCGGAAGCGCGGGATGATTTGGGCGGGCGTTTGGATCGGGTCTTAGTGGGGGGCATGCGACCGGCGAGAGTAGAGAATCCGGGCCGGGCTTCGCGATCCCGACCTTCGATATGCTGGTCCGCCAGCGGGTCCTGGGTCCGAGCTCGCACACCGGTCGTACGCGGTCCGGGGCGCCCGGGCCGGGTCCCGGGAAGCCGCGATCGTGAACCGGGTCACCCGGGGAGGAGTCGTCGCTTGGGATTACCGTCGCTCGCAGGGAAGGTCGCGTTCGTGAGCGGTGCCAGCCGGGGGATCGGGGCGGCGCTGGCCGCGCGGTTTGCGGAGAAGGGCATGCGGCTCGTGCTCTGCTCGCGCTCGGCGCCCGCACTCGCGGAGAGCGAGCACGTGATCTCGCGCCGCGTCGACGTCCGCGATGCCGCGGCGGTCGAGGCGCTGGCATCCGAGGGAGAGACGCGCTTCGGCGCGTTCGACCTCTGGGTCAACAACGCGGGGGTGCTGGAGCCGATCCGGCCCGTTCGCGACGTCCCGGTCGAGGCGTTCCGCGAGCACATCGATACAAATCTCGTCGGCGTCTTCATCGGGACGCAGTGTTATGTGCGCCAGCTGCGCCGGCACGGGCGGGGGGGCGTACTCGTCAACATGTCGTCGGGCGCCGCCTGGAAGCCCTATGCCGGCTGGGGCGCGTACTGTGCCGGGAAGGCGGCCGTCGAGCGCTTCACGGAAGTCGTCGCCGCCGAGGAGGGCGAGATCGGCCTGCGCGCCTATTCGATCGCGCCGGGGGTGGTCGATACCGAGATGCAGGCGCAGATCCGCGCGGCCAAGGACTCGGATTTTCCCGAGCGGGGGCGATTCGTGCGACGGAAGGAAGCCGGGGCGTTCAACGATCCGGTCTTCGTCGCCGACGAGCTCCTTGCGATCGCCTTCGATCCGGCGCGGCGTCCGGCGGGGGTCGCCGTTCGAATCGCCTTCGACGGCGAGCCGACGACCGTGACCCTGACGTCCTGAGATTGCGGTCTACGAGATTCGCGACAGCCAGTACGCGCCGGCGGCGACGAGGGCGAGGGCGATCACGGTGGCTGTGGTGTATCGCGACCAGGGGCTCGGGTCCGCGTTCGCGGCGTCGATCCCTTGACCGGCCGCCCGCGCCGGCGAGATCCCGCTCGGCGTGGCTCGAGTCGCATCGCTCGCGTCCGCTGGATTCGAATCGCGGTCGCGCGACGGTGGGATCGCGAGGATCTGGACCGTGACGTTGTCGGGTCCACCGAAATCGTTCGCGAGGGCGACGAGCGCCGCGACCGCCGCATCCGGGGACGGCGTGCGGACGAGGACTTCCTCGATCTCGGCGTCGGACACGACACCGCACAGCCCGTCGGAGCAGAGCAGGAACCAATCGTCCGGGACGACCTCGACGGCGGCCAGGTCGACGTCGACTTCCGGCAGCACGCCCACCGAGCGCAGGATCTCGTTGCGCCGCGGGTGGAACGCCGCCTCTTCGGCGGTCAGCACGCCGCGCTGCAGCATCTCGGCGACGACGCTGTGGTCGCTGGTCAGCGCTTCGAGTCGCCCGCCTCGCAGCCGGTAGGCGCGACTATCCCCGACGTGGGCGACCGCCCCGCGACCTCCTGCATCGAGCAGGAAAGCCACCACCGTCGTCCCCATGCCCGCGAGCTCGGGATCTTGACGCGCCAGGGAGAAGACGCGGTCGTTGGCGCGCTCGATCGCGCGCGCCAACAGGCTGGCGGAGTCGAGCGACGGATTCTCCGTGAAGGTCGCCGCGATCGTGGCGAGGGCCTCGCGGCTGGCGACGGCGCCTCCGCGATGGCCCCCCATTCCATCCGCCACGACCAGCAGCCGGGTTCCGTCCGACCGCAGGAAGCTGTCGCAGCTGTCCTCGTTGACGCTCCGGACGCGCCCCACGTCGGAGAGCGACGCGACGAAGGTCGCGCTTTGCGGCGCGTCATTCGTTCGGCTGTTCATCCGGTCGCCTCTTCATCCGGCGTCTCTCCCCGCTCGGGGTCGGCGCCCCGGTCATGCTGTCCCCGGCCGGCGAGGGCGGCCGAGCCTGCGATCAGCTGAAGTCGCGATCGAGGACGGTCTTGCGCCCGTCGCTGCGAGCGCTCTCGATCGCCTTGTCGCAAAGAGCGCGAAGTCGATCCGAGAGGACCTCCAACACGTTTGCAGAGGTCTTCATGTCCCCCTTGTCCTTGATGTATGACTTGATCTTGGAGGCGACGACCAACACTTCGTTATCCGACATCTTCTCAGGCGTCCTTCCTGTTTGTTTCGGAGGAGTCGCGGCGGCCTGTCATGGCCCCGCGAGGTGACCGACGGGAGATCTTCTGGATGGGCTCCAGGCGGCCGCCCGTTTCGGGGCACTGCGCCGCCGGGGGAGAATGCCCAAGATCGAAACGAGCGCAACGCCCAGATCGATAAGCTTCGCTCGAATCGGAGTCAACTGATTGGATTCGAAAGATATTCTGATCACCGAAGCACGAGTTTGGCGGCCCGAGCACGATCTTGTCGACCCGTGTGCGCTCCCGCTCCGAATTCGCGGCGGCCGGATCCATGCGCTAGGGCAGGCTGCGTTCGACCCGCCGCAGCCTGCGACCGTGGTGGCGCTTCCCGGGCGCGTGGTCATCCCGGGATTGATCGACGGTCACGTCCATCTCGAGCTCGATCCGCAGCTCGCGACGCCGGCGCAGCAGCTCGCGGTGCCGGCGGACGAACGCCAGCGGGCGATGGCGGCCCGGGCACAGGCGATGCTCGCGCAGGGCATCACGACGGCGCGCGATTGTGGCGGCGGAGCGTGGTGGGAGCATGCCCTGCGCCGGCGGATCGACGCCGGCGATTGCCTCGGCCCGCGGCTGCTCTGCTGCGGTCAGCCCCTCACGATCCCGGATGGCCACTGCGCCTTCTGGGGCGGTGTCGCGACGACGACCTCCGAGCTCGAGCGCGTCGTCGCACGCCAGCTCGAAGCCGGCAGCGACTGGATCAAGGTGATGGCGACGGGCGGCGTCTTCACGCCCGGCAGTCGCCCGCGCGACACCCAGTTCGACGACGCCGCGCTCGCGACGATCGTCGCCGCGGCGCGCCGTGGCGATCGTCCGGTCGCGGCGCACTGTCACGGAACGGCGGGGATCGCCGCCGCCCTGCGCGCCGGCGTCCGGACGATCGAGCACGCGTCCTTCGCCGGTCGCGATGGCTTCGGCAGCGATCTCGACGAGGCGCTCATTCGCGAGCTCGCGGCGACGGGGACCTGGGTCTCGCCGACCGTGAATTCGGGCTGGCTTCGGCGGGTCTCCAATGTCGACGGGACGCCGACGGATTTCTTTCGCCGCATGTCGCACTGTCTCGGCCAGCAGCGCAACCACGGCGTCCGCTTCCTCGCGTCGACCGACGCCGGCATCCCCGGCGTCTTCCATCACGAGCTCGCGAGCGGGCTGCTGGCCCTGCAAGCCTTCGCGGGAATGCGTCCGGTCGACGTGCTGCGCGCGGCGACGGCCGACGCCGCCGAAGCCCTCGGCGTGGCACACGAGACCGGTCGCATCGCCCCGGGTCTCTCCGCCGATCTGGTCGTGCTCGGCGCGGATCCGACGCTTGCCCTCGACGCCCTTCGCGATCCGGAAGCGGTCGTCTTTCGAGGTCGCTGGCTCGACGGTGAGAGTCTGCGAGCGGGATCTCGCGTCGGCTTGGCGTGAGCGCTCAGGCCGACAGCGAGCCGCTTCCCATTTGGGACTGCGATGGGCCGGCTTCGCCCGACGCCAGCTGAGAGGTCACGAAATGCGCGATGGTGTGGCGAACGTCGGCGCTCGACTCGGAGAAGGCGAGTCCCGAGTCGCTCTCCCGCGCATAACGACACTCGGCCCGCGTCGAGATCAAGCCGTAGTTGGGGAGCGCGAACTGGAGGCTCAAGCGGGCTCCCCGCGACAGCTTCTCGCCCGAGCGCAGCAGGCAGCCTCCCTCCGACAGGGACAACACCGCGCCGATCGATCGCTGCTCGCCCTGGATGCAGCGCGCCGAGAGCTGCGTGCGCACGCGCGGGGCGCTGCGCGGCGTGCTCTCGAGGGCGGACTGGATCATCTCGTACACGGCGCCGAGGCGGGCAGGGCGCCGCGTGCTCGCGAAGATCCGCGGATCGGTGGAGGCGATTTTTCTGGCCGAGGCGATCAGGAGGATGCGCCGGTCCGCCGCCTCTTCGAGGTCCGGGAGCTCGTCGAGTCGCTCGTCGTCGACCAGCCAGAGTCCGCAGCCGTCGCGCGCGGCCTGCGACCAGCGATCGGAGTCGAGCTCGATCATCGTGTAGCCGAGCGCGCGGAGCGCATCGAGCACGCGCGGCGCCAGGCTCTTCGGCGTGATGCGCACACCGATCCGGCGGCCCATGATGCCCGGTTCGTAGATTGTGTCGTGCATGGCCGGCTCATCGGTGCGACGTTCTGCCGCGTGGAGCCGATTCGATCGGCGCGAGTGAGGTCGGGTCGGCCGCGCGCGCAGTCGTATGATGGGGGCGGACGTGTTGCAGTCGAAGCGGAGTTTCGGCCGGTTCGCGCCGTCGACGACGGGGCCCGCCCATCCCGGGACGCTCCTCGCTGCGCTGTTATGTTGGCTGGATGCGCGTTCACGCAGTGCGCCCGTGGCGCTCCGCCTCGAGGATCTCGACAGCGAGCGCTCGCGGCCGGAGCGGGTGGCGGCGATGGAGCGGGATCTCGCCTGGTTCGGTCTCGACTGGGACGAGCGACGGCTGCAGTCCCAGTCGCGCGAGCGCCACGCGGCGTTGATCGAGCAACTGGTCGGTGAAGGTCGGGTCTATGCCTGCAGCTGCAGTCGAGCCCGGATTCGGGCCACGAGCACGCTCGCCCCCGACGGCAGCCATCGCTATCCCGGTGATTGCCGCTCCCGCGTCGTCAGCTCGCACACCTGGCGCGAGCTCGAGGAGCCCCTGCGGCTCCGACTCGAGGCGCCGCCCGTCCGGCTGCGCGACGAGAGCGGTCTCGATCTTTCGGGCGACGCGGAGCAGGCTTTTGGCGACCCGCTGCTTCGCCGCCGAGACGGTGCCTACGCCTATCATTTCGTTTCGGTCGTCGACGATGCGGACCTCGCGGTGGGACGGGTCGTTCGGGGGAGGGATCTGGCGCCGTCGACGGTGATCCAGGTGGCGCTCCAGACGCTGCTCGGCTTCCCGACTCCGAGCTATCGCCACCACGGCCTCTTCCTCGAGCGAAGCGGCGACAAGCTCTCGAAGCTGCACGGCGCGGTCTCGCTCGAGACCCTGCGGACCCGGTACGACGCGGAAGCTCTCTGCGGCGTGATCGCGAGCAGTGTGGGACTGGTTCCGGTCGGAACACGTTGCCGCCCGGTCGAGCTCGTCGCGGGCTTCGACTGGGGTCGCGTCGAGCCGGCGGACGTCGAGCTCGCCTGGGACGAGCGTGAGGGGCTGGTCGCGCGGAGCGGACCAGGCGCCGGTTGCTAGAGTGCGAGCTTCTTCTGGAGGAATCGCGATGGGACAGCTCGAGGGCAAGCGCATCATCCTCACCGGCGCCGCGCAGGGCATGGGCGCCGTGCACGCCCGGCTCTTCGTCGAGGCGGGCGCTCGCGTGGTGTTGACGGACCTGCAGACCGAAGCGGGACAGAAGCTCGCGAACGAGCTCGGCGCGAACGCGCATTTCGTCGAGCAGGACGTGACGAAGGAAGCCGACTGGGAGCGGGTCGTTGCGGCGGCGATGAAGCAGTTCGGCGGCGTCGATGGCCTCGTCAACAACGCGGCGATCTGGTGGACGAAGCCGGTGATCGAGGAGGATCGAGAGCGCTTTCGCAAGATGCTCGACGTCAACGTGATCGGGACCTGGCTGGGCATTCGCGCGGTCGTTCCCGCGATGCGAAAGGCCGGCGGCGGATCGATCGTGAACCTGTCGTCCATCGCGGGCACGCGTGGCATCCCGGAGCACGCCGCCTACGGCGCCTCGAAATGGGCCGTGCGCGGTCTCTCGAAGGTTGCCGCTTCCGAGCTCGGCCAATGGGATATCCGCGTCAATACCGTCCATCCCGGGGCGGTCGAGGGAACCGGGATGTTCCTCGTGCCCGAGTCCGAGTTCGAGACGATCTTCCAGGCGCAGCCGCTGCGGCGGCCGGCGCGGCGTGAGGAGATCTCGGGCCTCGTGATCTTCCTGCTCTCCGATCAATCGAGCTACATCACCGGCCACGAGCACGTCGTCGACGGCGGCCGTACGGTCTGGTAGTCGTACGGTCTGATAGCCGGCTGGAACGCGAGCGTTCGGCGCGCTCGTCAGCTTCCGTGGATCTCGAGGAGCGAATGCTCGGCGGGTACGCCGACGCGCAGCGGGAATCCGTAGAAGCCCGTGCCACGATGGACGTAGAGCCGACTAGCGCCCCGGGCGAAGAGCCCCTGGTCGGGCCAGCGCGTCTGCGCCAACACCGTCCAATCGAGCCCGAAGGACACGAGCCCCACCTGGCCGCCGTGGGTATGACCCGAGAGCACGAGATCCACCTCGTCGTCTGGCAGCGCGCGGAATCCGACCGGATCGTGGAGCAGCAGCAGCCGCAGATGGGCCTCCCGCCGCGGGTAGCGCTCGAGCAGGGCGGCGAGGTGCTTCGCATGGTCCTGACTCAGGTAGTCGGAGCCGATGATCTGGACGGGCCCCGCGGCGGTCTCGAAGCAGGCCTCGTCGTCGATCAAGAGCCGGATGCCGAGCTCCTTCATGGCGTCGCGCACGTGGTCCGGGGCTTCGTGATCGTGGTTGCCGAAGATCGCGACGCAGCGATCCGAGAGCGGGGCGAGCGGGGCGAGCGCGCGGGCGAGACAGCCCGGTGAGCCCATGCTCTCCATCGTGAGATAGTCGCCGGTCAGCGTGATCAGATCGGGATCACGCAGGGCGAGCTGCGCGACGCGCCGCCGAAGGCGCGAGACGCTCTGCCAGGGGCCCAGATGGGTGTCGGTCAGCTGCACGATCCGCAAGGGGCGGCCGGTCCCGCGCTCGAACGAGCGGTCCGTGACACGTTCGCCGGCGCGCCCGCGGATGCGTTCGACGGGCACCCGCGAGAGCTCCTTCGGCCCCTCCTGCGCGAGCCGGATGCGCACGGTCTCGGGTCGCGCCGTGGTGGAGGTCAGGATCGACGCGACCGCGAGGACGAGGGGGATCGCCTCGACGAAGGTCCATGCCCCGAGCGCGCCGCGTAGGCCGAGCGCCTCGAAGAGCATGCGCAGCGGCAGCAGCAGCACGAGCCAGGGGCCCGCGAGCATGCCACCCGCAATGAAGGTCTGTCCCGGCACGGAGACGAGCCACCGAAAAGCCGAGCTCCGCATGCGCGCGCGGGCCAGGTGGGCGAACTGGATTGCGGCGGCCGCCATCGAGTAGGCGAAGATCGCATCGATCGCGAGCATCCACTCGGCCGGGAACGCCTCGCGAAGGCGCGAGTGGAGAACGAGCGCGCCCGGCAGCGAGAATGTGAGCAGGACGGCGCTGAAGATCGCGTAGAAGCGCCCACGGGCGAATGCCGCATAGAGGGGCACTCCGAGCCAGGTCGCGACCGCGAGCACCGGAAACAGAATCGCGAGATCGATCGTCAACAGCTTCTTCCTCGGCCGAATCGAATCGGCCCCCGATTTCCGGTCTCACACCCATCACGGCACGAGCAGCAGCTTCCCCGTCGTCGTCCGACCCTCGAGATCGCGGTGAGCCGTCGCCGCGTCGGCGAGCGCATAGCGTCCGCCGATTGTCTGACGGAGCGCTCCCGTCAGCAGGCTGTCGAAGACCCAGGCGGAGCGCTCCTCGAGTTCGGCGCGGGTCGCGACATAATGCCCGAGGCTCGGCCGCGTCACAAAGAGCGAGCCCGCACCGTTCAGCCGCCCGAGATCGAAGGGCGGCACGGGCCCGCTCGCCTGCCCGAATAGACACACGAGCCCGCGCGGGCGCAGCGACCCGAGGCTGCCTTCGAAGGTCGATCGACCCACCGAGTCGTAGACGACGTCGACGCCGCGCCCGTCGGTCCACGCCCGCGTCCGCGCGCAAAAATCCTCGCGCGTGTAGAGAACGACCTCGTCGGCTCCGGCAGCGCGCGCGAGCTCTGCCTTCGCGGCGGTCGAACAGGTGGCGATCACGCGCGCCCCCGCGGCCTTCAGACACTGGACGAGCAGCCCACCGGTCCCGCCGGCGGTGGCGTGGACGAGGGCTGTGTCGCCCGGACGCGTCGTGCGCACGCCGTGGGTCAGATAGTGGGCGGTCATGCCCTGGAGCAGTGTCGCGGCCGCGAGATCGAAAGGGAGTGCATCGGGAATCCGGACGAGCTGGCGCACCGGCGCGAGGCACGCCCCCGCATAGCTTCCCGGGACGAGCGCAAAAGCCACCCGGTCACCGATCGCGACGTCTTTGACATCGGGGCCGATCGCTTCGACGACACCGGCCGCTTCGACGCCGGGAACGAAGGGCAGCGGCAGGGGGTAGAGGCCAGTTCGATGGTAGGTGTCGATGAAGTTGACTCCGATCCGTTCGAGGCGGAGGCGAGCGAAGCCCGGACCGGGCGGGGCGAGCTCGATCTCCGCCGGCCGGAGCTTCTCCGGTCCACCGACCTCACGGATCTGGATCACCATCGTCTTCAAGAGGACTCCGATCGAAGTCTGCCGGTCCGTTGAGCCGAGGCAAACTAGCGCAGCGAAGGGTTTTCGAGTCGCGGGAGCGCGTGGAGGACGACGGTCTTGCGCGGCGAGTCGACGTCCGGGAGCGTGCGCGCCTCGAAGGTCGCCAGGATCGGGAGGTCGATGGGCGGCGTACCCGTGCGCTGCGGATCGGCCAGCAAGCCAGGGGCACGGCACCGCGCCTCGTCGAAGATCCAGCCGCGGAGCCCCGTCTCGTAGAGCACATCCGCGGCCAGCAGCAGGTCGAATTCGTCGGGGGCGACGGCGGAGGTCTCGATCGTGACGCGATTGTGCAGGGCGTTGCGCCGCGCAGCGCTTCGGGCCGTGGCATCGATGTCGACGGCAATCACTTCGCGGGCTCCGGCGCGGGCCGCGGCGATGGCGGCGATGCCGGAACCGGTGCCGAGATCGAGGACCCGCAGGCCGCGCACGTGCTCGGGGTGATCAAGGAGGTAGCGTGCGAGGGCCTGACCCGAGGCCCAGCAGATGGCCCAGTAGGGCGGGGCTTCGCCGTCTGCGAGCTCGCGACATCCCGCTTCGAGATCGACGGACTCGCTCATGAGCCAGAGCTCGAGCTCGGGACACAGGTGCGGTCTTCGCAGCTCGAGCCGGGCTCCGAAGGCGCCGAGTCGAGCTTCGGGATCCGCCTTCCCCTGCGCGTCCATTCCGCTCTCCTCAGACGCCGCGCGCGCGCCAGAGGCCGAGCGAAGTCAGCACGATCCCGAGCACGATGACGAGAAAGCCCGAGCCGCCGATGCCGGCCCAGAGCAGGATTCTCGGGCGCTCCGCGGGCGGGACGAGGCCGTGGTGAGACGTCGGCGACAGCCACCAGCGCGGGGGCAGGCGGTCGTGGCGCGCGAGCGAGCGGTGCAGGAGCCAGTGATAGACGATCGCCGTGGGAATCCCGTACGCGAACCCCAGGGCCGCCAGACCGAGGCCTCCGAAGAGCAGAGCCTCGGCCGAGGCTCTCGCGGCCCAGGCCAGCACGCAGAAGACGACCACGACGCCCAGACTGATCAGCGTCTCGAACAAACGCGCCTTTTCCTAATAACGGCTCCTAGGAGTCTGCGCGGCAGAAGCCAACAATAGTCGAAGTTGTTAGCTTGGGTCATGCCGCGTGGATACCGTCGTTACGAGCCCGATCAGACGCTTCTGCTGCCGCCTTCGCTGCGCGATTGGCTGCCGGAAGATCATCTG
>JANNQH010000497.1:0-2982 GCA_031400655.1 Deltaproteobacteria bacterium
AGTCCGAGAGAGGAGACGGCGACCGCTCATGAAACCGCACAGCCCGCTCTCAGCGATCTCGACGATTCCGCAGCTGGTGTCGCGAGCCGCAGCCGTGTTCTCCGATCGTCCAGCCATCGAAGAAGGCTCGCTCGCGCTCTCGTTCGCGGAGCTGGCCGACCGCCGGCTGGATTCCACGCGTGCCTTCATCGCCGCAGGCATCGAACCGGGCGATCGCGTTGCAATCTGGGCGCCCAATTGCAACGAGTGGATCCTCGCGGCGATCGGCCTGCAATCCGCCGGCGCCGTGCTCGTTCCCGTCAATACGCGATTCAAGGCGGTCGAGGCCGGGTACGTCCTCGCAAAGAGCGGCGCGCGCCTGCTCTGCACGACCGGGGATTTTCTCGGCGTGAACTACGCCGACTCGCTCGCTGCTTCACGACCGGCGAGCCTCGAGCGCATCATCACGTTTCGGGGCGATTCGATCGCAGGCGAGCCCTGGGCAGCGTTCCTCGCCGCCGGACGATCCGTCCCCGAGTCCGCTGCCCTCGCGCGCATCGATGCGGTTCGACCGGACGATTTCGCCGACATCCTGTTCACGTCGGGCACGACCGGAAAGCCCAAGGGCGTGATCTCGACGCACCGGCAGAACCTGCGGGTCTTCGAGGCCTGGTCCGACGTCGTCGGCCTGCGCGAGGGCGATCGCTATTTGATCGTGAATCCCTTCTTCCATGCGTTCGGATACAAGGCGGGCTGGCTCGCCTCGATCATGCGCGGGGCGACGATGCTTCCGCATCAGGTATTCGATGCGAAGGTCGTTCTCGAACGGATCTCGAAAGAGAAGATCTCGGTATTTCCGGGGCCAC
This sequence comes from Deltaproteobacteria bacterium, assembly GCA_031400655.1. Classification (GTDB taxonomy): domain Bacteria; phylum Myxococcota_A; class UBA9160; order UBA9160; family UBA4427; genus UBA4427. Next base: position 846 of record JANNQH010000497.1, read on the forward strand.
CCGCCCTCTTCCAATCCATCCTCGCGCTGCCCGAGCTCGCCGAATACGACATCTCGTCGTTGCGGCTCGCCGTGACGGGGGCGGCGGTGATTCCGGTCCAGCTGGTCGAGCGGATGCGCGACGAGCTCGGATTCGAGTCCGTCGTGACGGGCTACGGACTGACGGAGTGTTCGGGCGCCGTCACGATGTGTCGCCACGACGACGACCCCGTCACCATCGCCACGACCTCCGGGCGGGCGCTGCCCGACGTGGAAGTGAAATGCGTCGACGCCGAAGGCAAGGAGGTCGCGCGCGGCGAGCCCGGCGAAATCTTCGTCCGGGGCTACAACGTCATGCCGGGCTATTTCGAGGACGAGCAGGCGACGAGGGAGACGATCGATGCAGAGGGCTGGCTCCACACCGGCGACGTCGGCACGCTGGACGAGCGCGGTTACCTGCGCATCACCGACCGCATCAAAGACATGTTCATCATGGGCGGATTCAACTGCTATCCCGCCGAGATCGAGAGCCTGATGTTCACGCTCGACGGGATCGCACAGGTCGCCGTGATCGGCGTGCCCGACGAGCGGATGGGCGAGGTCGGGATGGCCTTCGTCGTCCCCAAGCCAGGCGCAACCCTCACGCCGGAAGCGATCATCGCGTGGTGTCGCGAGCAGATGGCGAACTACAAGGTGCCGAGAACCGTGCGGCTCGTCGACGCGCTGCCCATGAATGCGACAGGTAAAGTGACGAAGTTCGCGCTTCGTGAGCAGGCTGCGCACGAGCTCGCACCGCAGACCCCGGCCCACCCGGCCACGAATGGATGAGCCCATGAAGATTCGCGGACTCGGCTACATCGGGTTCCACGCCCAGGATCTCTCCGATTGGCGATCGCTCGCGGAGGGCGTGCTCGGGTTCATGCCCGCCGGATCGATCGCGGGCGTCGAGACGAAGAACAGCCTTTTCTACCGGATCGACGATCGCCCCTGGCGGATCGCAGTCCATCGGAGCGATACGCCGGGCCTCGCCTACATCGGCTGGGAGCTGGCGGATCGCGACGCCCTCGCCGCGGCGGCGGACCATCTCGCGCGCTGCGGGGTCCGCGTCGAGAAGGACAATGCGAAGGAGAATGCGAAAGACGCCCGCGGCGTCCGCGATCTGGTCGCCTTCGTCGATCCGTCCGGCAATCGGCATGAGCTCTTCTACGGCGCCGGGGCGAGCGCCGGCGAGCGCTTCGCCTCCCCCGCCGGCGTGTCCGGCTTCCAGACCGACAACGGCATGGGCCACGTCCTCTTCGTCGTCCGCGACACGCGGGAAGCAGAGGACTACTACGCCCGCGTGCTCGGCCTGCGGACGACCGACCGGATGGACATGGGACTCGGCAAGCGCGCGATCTTCATGCGCGCCAACGATCGCCATCATTCCCTCGCGTTCACGGACGTCCTGCCCGAGCCCTGCTTCCACCACCTGATGGTCGAAGCGAATCGCCTCGAGGACGTCGGACGCGCCTGGGATCGCGTCCAGAATTCGAAGACGCCGATCATGATGACCCTCGGCCAGCACGCCAACGACCCGATGCTCTCCTTCTACGTCGCGACCCCGTCCGGCTGCGGCATCGAGTTCGGTTGCAACGGCACGCTCGTCGACGACGCGCGCTGGGCCGTGCGCGAGGTCGGCCCCGACGAGCTCTGGGGCCACCGCGGCCCGACGATGGACGCGATCGAGGCGGGCGGGGGCCGAGCGTGACGATGGATCTCGGCCGCGTCGGCTTCGAGACCGCGCCGCGCCGGATCCGCTGGACGCCCGCGGAGTGCAGCCTCTACGCGTTGTCGTTAGGCGCCGGCTTCGACGAGCTCGCCTTCGTCAGCGAGAATGCGCTCGGCCATCCGCAGCAGGTCTACCCGACGTTCGTGCTCGCCGGCGTGATGGCGCGCGAGTCCGCGACCTGGAGCCATCCCGGCCTCGAGACCGGGGATTATGCGGTCCACCAGATCGTGCTGGGTCACGTCAAGCTCGAACTCTTCGGACGCGTCGAGCCTGCCGGCGACGTGCTGATCCGCTCGCGGGTCGAGGGGATCTACGACACGGGCAAGTCCGCTCTCGTGGATCTGTCGGTGCGCGCCGAAGATCCCGATTCGGGGACGCCGCTGTTTCGCGC
>JANNQH010000498.1:0-2370 GCA_031400655.1 Deltaproteobacteria bacterium
GCGCGATCCCGCTCACGCGGCAAGACGATGGCTCGCTCGCCCTGAACGGCGTCGGAGAGCCGGTCGAGTGGCTCGTATCCATGCGCCGACTTCCGAATAGCCGCATGCTCGACTGGATCCTCGCCCGGCGCGTCGTGGAACAGGAGGAGGTGCGGGCGGTCGCGCATCGGCTGGCGGAATTCTACGCCCAGGCGAGCCGCGTCTCGATCTCGCCAACCAGGCTCTGCAAGCGCCTCGCAGAGGGAATCTGCGCGGATCGCCAGGAGCTCTCGCGGGTCGAGTTCGGATTGCCTGCAGAGCGCATCGAGGCCATCGCCACGAATCTGCTTGCCTTCTTGAAAGAGCACGCGGCGCTATTCGCAGAGCGCGTACAGCAAGGACGAATCGTGGACGGCCATGGCGATCTGCGACCCGAGCACATCTGCCTCCTCCCCGAGCCCGTCGTCTTCGACTGCCTCGAGTTCTGCCCCGAGCTGCGCGAGCAGGACCCGGCCGATGAGCTCGCCTTTCTCGCACTCGAGTGCGAGCGGCTGGGGCAGCCCCGGGTCGGCCATTGGTTCATCGAGATCTACGAGCAACGGACCGGAGATCGCCTCCCCCGTCCGCTGCTCGATTTCTACCGCGGCTACCGGATCCTGCGACGGGCGAAGATCGCTGCCTGGCACCTGAACGACCCGTCGGATCGCGACCGCGCAGGCTATGCGGCGAGGGCGCGCCGCTACCTCGATCTCGCGCGTCCGCTCGCAGGGTGAGAGCCGTGCCCGCAGAATCGGGCGCAATGGAACTCCCTCTCACGGATCCGCATCAGCGGTTCCCGGGCGTGCCGATGTCGACCCAGTCGATTCCGTTCGTGGAATTGATCATGCGCGAATCGCGGGCGACGGCGACGAAGAGGCCCTGGCCATGGGTCACGCTCTCGAGATTGCGTCCGGTTCCCGACGCGCGCTCGGTGTAGCTCATGCCGTCGGGCGAGGTGAGAATTACGCCGAACTCCCCCACGACCACGTAGAGCCCATTCGCGTAGACCACGTCCTGGAGATTTTCCGAGACGGGCGAGAGCTCCGGGGCCCAATTCGTTGCGTCGGGTGAGGTCAGGACAACTCCGCGATCCCCGACCGCGACGAACAGGCCGTTCCCCCAGCCCACACCGCGAAGAGTTTCGCTCATGCCCGAATGCTCGAGCGCCCAGACCTCCCCGTCCGTCGACGAAAGGATCTCGCCTCGACCGCCGACCGCGACGAAGCGTCCATCGGCAAAGATGACGTCATGGAGGCTCTGACGCGTGTTGCCATCCTCTGTGGACCATGCCCCCGCATTGCTCGAGCGGAAGATGCGCCCGCCGTCGCCGACGATCACCCAGGTCCCGTTCCCGTAGGCGGCTCCCTGGAGCGTCTTGTCGGTGCGCAGATGCTGGACGAACCATCGGGCGGTATCCGTCGACGTGTAGACGATCCCGTCCCCTCCCGCCGCGAGCCATAGGCCGTTGCCGAAGGCGACGGCTTTGAGCGTGTCACAGCAGTCGGATTGCTGTCGCTCGAAAGTCTCACCATCGGCGGAGTTGACGAGCGATTCGTCCTGGCCGACCGCGACGAACGCCCCCGCAGCGTACTCGACCGCGTAGAGATCGTAGTTGAGCGCATCGTCGAGGTTCGAGTAGAAATCCGATTCGTCGCATCCAGCGAGCACGAGGGCGACCCCGAGCCCGAGCAGAGAGCCAAGAGCAAGCCGCGTCGCCCGATGCGACTCGAGATTCCGATGACCACGAGGCAGCTTCAGCATGTTCGAATCACGATCTCCTGGCGGCCGTGCGAGAACCGGCGCCCATCAGTGTTATGTATGATTCGCGTGCTCGCGCGTGCGAGCACGCCCTCACAGAGGAACAGATCGAAGCGCTGACCGCCGAAGCAGCGAGTCGACGCGGCTCAGCGGGTCGCCGCCGGGACCGCCAGCACCGGACAAGCAGCCTGAGCGACCACCCGCTCCGTGAAGCTTCCGCGCAAGACGCCGAGCACACCGTTGCGCCCGTCGGTGGGCATGACGATCAAGTCGACCGCGATCGAATCCGCGGCGGAGAGAATCTCCAGAGCGACTGATCCTTCGCGTTTCTGCTCCTCCCAGATCCAGCCTTCGCCCTTGGGCCGATCATAGTAGGGCATGGGGCCGGGGCCGACATGAAGCAGGCTGATGACGACCGGTGGATCGCCGAGGGCCGCCGCCGCCCGGGCCGCTCGAGCAAGCGCCTCGGTCGCGTCGGGGGTCCGGTCGACGGGAACGAGAATTCGCCGGAGCGAGAGATGTCCGTCGTCGGGCGATACGAAGAACCGGCCGTGGTCGGGGCGAGGTCCGTCGGATGGACGATGGATTCGACGA
>JANNQH010000499.1:0-7167 GCA_031400655.1 Deltaproteobacteria bacterium
AGCTTCTCCGCATACAGCTCGCCCTCGTCGCGAAGCGGATCGAACTGCGCGGTGTGGATCAGCGCGGGAGCAAGGCCGTCGAAGTGTGTCGCGAGGATCGGCGAGGCCCAGACCTGCTGTGCATCGCCGGGCTTCGGCAGATAGGCCTCGATCATCTTGGGAATGCCGTCGAGCCCATAGCCCTTCGAAAACTGCTGCATCGACTCCGTGTCGGGTCCGCCCGCATTCACGGCGGGGACCGTCAGCGCCTGCAACAGAAGCCGCGGACCGCCTTCGTCGCGGGCACGCTGGGCCATCACCGCCGCGAGGTTCCCGCCCGCGCTGCCTCCGGTCACGGCGAGCCGATCGGGCGGTGCACCCCATGCCTGCGAATGCGCCGCGGTGAATAACAGGCCGGCCCACGAATCCTCGACCGCGGCGGGGAATGGGGATTCGGGCGCGAGGCGGTAGCCGATCGACGCGACGATGACGTCTGCACCCAGCGCGAGCCGCCCGCAGGTCCCGTCCCAGAGTGCGAGGTCATCGCCCATCCAGAAGCCGCCGCCATGAATCCAGGCGACGACGCCCGTCGGTTTCCCGCTCCGCGGCAGGTAGACGCGCAGCGGAAGCGGACCCGCTGGCCCGTCGAATTCGAGATCGCGGATCTCGACGCCCTCCGGCGCCTCGCCCATGAAGCGGGCGATGTACGCGTTCGCCTGGACCCGCGCCTCGGGCGTCATTTCGAGCGGACGCAGCCCCATCAGGTGCGAGAGGACCGCGGGGCCGAAATCCATGCGGCCGTAGGGCGTGTGCGTCCAGCGAAAGAGAACGAACGAAACGACGAGCACGATCGCGGCGCAGACGAGGGCGATTTTCTTCAGCATCGGGGAACGCTAACTCGATCGGGGGCTCGGCCGACGGCCCGAGAGCGCCCTTGCCCTCTTCTCACGATTGCAATAGACCTTCACGGGCGAACGAGGAAGAGTATCTGGACCGCGAAACGGTTGCCCATGCCGGACCGCCCGCGACTTCCGACGATGAGGAGACGCCCGTGAAGCTCGATCTGCTCTACGAAATCGACGCCCCGCGCCCCTGGACCGATGGGCCCCATCCCTACGGCCAACGCCGCCGGGAGCAGCGCGCCTATCGCGAGGCGATCGAACAGATCAAGCTCGCCGACAAGCTGGGCTTCCACACGATCTGGGCCGTCGAGCACCATTTTCGAGAAGGCCGCTCCCACTGCCCCGCGCCGGAAGTCCTGCTGGGCGCGCTCTCGCAAATCACCGAGCGCATCCGCCTCGGCTTCGGCGTCACACTGACCCCCTTCGGCTTCACCCACCCCGCCCGCATTGCCGAGAAGGTCGCGACCCTCGACATCCTTTCGAACGGCCGCGCCGAATGGGGGACCGGCCGCTCGACCCCGATGGAACAGACGGCCTTCGGTGTCGATCGCGAGAAATCCCGTGAGCACTGGAAGGAGGCGATCGAGATCGTCTGCGGCATGTGGCGCGAGGAGCGCTTCTCCTGGGACTCGCCGAATTTCAAATTTCCCGAACGGGTCGTCACACCCAAGCCGTTCCAGGATCCCCATCCGCCCTGCTGGATGGCCGCGACCTCCGAAGGCTCGGCCGAGGTCGCCGGAGCAAACGGCCTCGGGATGCTCTCCTTCTCGATCATGCAGCCCCTCGAGCAGATGGCGCGCCAGGTCGTCGCCTATCGCAAGGCCGCGTCGACGGCGAAGCCGCTGACCGACGTCACCACCAATCGCGTCGCCGCCTACACCCTCGTCCACTGCGCCGAAACGATGGAGCAGGCCGAGGCGAACGGCATCTGGAAGTCGGTGGCGTGGTGGTACCAGAACCTCGCTCAGTTCACCCTCGACTGGGAGCTCGTCCATCTCTCGGATGCCGAAAAGGCCTCGACCTTCCCGCTCATGAAACCGCTGCTCGACGGCAACATTCCGGTCCAGCACTTCCACGACGCGGACATGCTGGTCGTCGGCGACCCGGAGCGCTGCATCCAGAAGATGAAGCACTACGCGGACCTCGGAATCGATCAGCTAATTTGTTATGTCCAGTTCGGCCACCACTCCCACGAGTCGGTGATGAAGACGATCGATCTGCTCGGCAAAGAGGTTCGGCCGGAGCTCGAGCATTACGTACCCCGCAAAGGCGTCCTCGAAGAGACGGCTGCCCGCCGGAACCGCTGACTCGATCAATGGATCGGCCTTTCACGAGAGGATGAGCAGAATGGCGGCAGTGGTCGATGGGGCATTCATCCGGCGGGCGATCGAGCTCGCGGATCTGAATGGGGTGCGCGTGGCGCTCTACCAACAGACGCGCGATCCCGAGATCGGGGCGCTGCCGACCGCGGCGAAGCTCGACGATGCGGGTCGCACGCTCCTGATAGAGAAGGCCGTCGCGTGGCTCGAGAAGAACGCGGCGCCCGGCATGCCGACCGAGCCGCCCGAGCCGTTCCTGCGCCAGCTCATGAACATGGCGACCGGCGAGAACATGGACGACCTGGATTTCGAGGGCCGCCGCGACCTCCCCGCTTTCAAGCCGTTCCCGATGACGGCGGACTGGACGCACGGCAAACCCGAGCTGCCGAAGGACTTCCACGTCGTCGTGATCGGAAGCGGCTTCAGCGGCCTCGCGATGGGCGTCCAGCTCGGGCTGCTCGGGATTCCGTACACCGTGCTCGACCGCCGACCCGAGCCGGGCGGGACCTGGAGCATCAACCGCTACCCCGACATCCGCGTCGATACGATCTCGGTGACCTACGAATTCTTCTTCGAGAAGAACCACCCCTGGACCGAATACTTCGCCCGGGGCCCGGAGGTCCGTGCGTACCTCGAGATGATCTCGCGCAAGTACGGCGTCTACGAGAACACGCGCTTCGAGCGGAGCCTCGAAAAGGCGACCTTCGACGAGAAACGAAACCGTTGGGTCCTCGAGGTCGCGGCGCCGGGCGGGACGGAGATGCTCGAGGCCAACGTCGTCGTGAGCGCGGTCGGGACCTTCAATAATCCGAAATTCCCCCAGTTCGAGGGCCAGGACCAGTTCCGCGGCCAGATCCTCCACCCGGCGCGCTGGCCCGACGATTTCGTTGCTTCGGGCAAGCGCATCGCGATTCTCGGAAATGGCTCGACGGGCGTACAGCTCGTCGCGCCGATCGCAGAAGACGCCGAGCAGGTCTTCGTCTTCCAGCGAACGCCGCAGTGGATCAGCCCCCGCGTCGGCTACGGCAAGGCGGTCGAGCCCGAGATCCGCTGGCTGCTCGACCATTTTCCCGGCTACTGGAACTGGTGGCGCTACATGGCGATCGCCGCCCTCTTCCAGACCCACCTCTACCTGCAGGCCGACGAAGCGTGGAAGGCGAAGGGGGGAAAGTTCAACGCGCTGAACGACAAGCTGCGCGAGGACCTGACGGCCTACATCCGGGCCCAGACCGGCGGCCGCCAGGACCTGATCGACCGTCTGGTCCCCGACTACGCACCATTCTCCCGGCGCCCGGTCGTCGACAACGGCTGGTACCAGGCGCTGACCCGCGCCAACGTCGAGCTCGTGACCGACGGCATAGCACGACTGACACCCACCGGCATCGAGACCGCCGATGGCAAGGTCCGCGAGGTCGACATCATCGTCACTGCGACCGGCTTCGACATCATCAAGTATCTCTGGCCGGCCAAGTACACGGGCCGGGACGGCGTCGACCTGCACGAATTCTGGTCGACCGACGGGCCGCGCGCGTATCTCGGCATGATGGTTCCAAGCTTCCCCAACCTGTTCATCCTCTACGGGCCGAACTCGCAGCCGCTCTCCGGGGGAACCGGGCTTCCGATCTGGTACGTGTTGTGGTCGGCGTACGCGGCGCAGTGCATCGTGCGGTTGATCGAGACGGGGCAGTCCCGGGTCGAGGTCAAGCCCGAGGTCTATGCGCGTTACAACGAGGACCTCGACAAGGCCTGCCAGAACCTGATCCTGCTGCAGAAGGAAGGCGCGCCGGAGAAGAACTACTACGTGAACGAGTTCGGGCGCGTACAGGTCAACGCGCCGTGGTACGGGCCGGAGTTCCATCGCATGTGCAGCGCGGTCGAGTGGGACGACCTCGAGATCTCCTGAGCCCGAAAAGCTTCCCCACAGCCCCTCCTGCAGACCTACCCGTGCCCAGCCGGAATGCGTTAATCTGAGATTTCACCCGGAGGACAGATCCGATGAATCGAAGCACCTTCGATCCCAGCAAGCACCGCTGGCGCGTGGTCACCGTCCCGGACGACGCATCGTCCTTCAAGATCCACCACGAGTACACGATCCTCGGCCACGATCTCGAGGGTGGAACCCTCGACATGGTCGTCCGCTGGTACGGCGATGGCGGTCACTGCCCGATCCATCGCCACGTCGGCACGACGACCGTCCTCGTGCTCGAGGGCGAGCAGCATCTCTGGGACGTCCTCCCCGACGGCTCCCGCGGCGCGGAGAAAGTCCGCAAGGCGGGCGACTACCATCTCTCGACCGGCGACAAGCATCCCCATCTCGAGCGCGGCGGCGCCGAAGGCGGCCTCGTCTTCTTCGGCTGTCATGCCAAGCAGGACGGCGTGCTCTACGAGATCCTCGACGAGCAGGGAAACGTCGTGAACCTCACGACCGTCGAGAATCTGGTCGCCGACTTCGAATCGGCGACCGGGGCCTGAACGGCGGGACGTCGCCGGCGGAGCGCGACGACGAGAGCGACCTCGACGGGCCTGCGGTCCGGGCGAACGTCCCGACGAGGAAGGTTTCATGACCAGCGGGCAAGCAAACACATCGACGGATCCGCGCGATCCGACCGCGAAGCTCCAGGCCGCACGAGAGAAGTACCGGCAGGAGCGCGACAAGCGGCTGCGCAGCGACGGCAACGCGCAGTACCGCGGCTTCGCGGGCGACTTCGAGCGCTTCCTCGATGATCCCTACGTCGACCCCGGCTTCACGCGGCCCCCGGTCTCTGAGGAGCTCGATGTCGTCGTGATCGGGGCCGGCTTCAGCGGTCTATGCGTGGGCGCCCGGCTTCGCCAGGCGGGTGTCGAAAGCCTTCGGATGATCGAGATCGGCGGCGACGTCGGCGGCACCTGGTACTGGAATCGCTATCCCGGCGCCCAGTGCGACATCGAGTCCTACATCTATCTACCGATGCTCGAGGAGCTCGGGACGATGCCGACCCTCAAGTACGCGTACGGCCCGGAAATCTTCGCCCACGCGCAACACATCGCGCGCCACTTCGACCTCTACCGCGGAGCGCTGTTCCAGACCCATGTGACCCGACTCGAATGGGACGAGGCGAGCACGCGCTGGCGGATCGGGACGAACCGCGGCGACGAGCTGCGGGCGCGCTTCGTGATCCTCGCGAACGGTCCGCTCTCGCGGCCCAAGCTCCCCGGCATCCCCGGCATCGAGACGTTCGAGGGCAAGCTCTTCCACACCAGCCGCTGGGACTACGGCGACACCGGCGGCGACACGACCGGCGGCCTCGTGAAGCTCCGGGAAAAGCGCGTCGGCATCATCGGCACCGGCGCGACGGCGATCCAGTGCATCCCCCACCTCGGCGCATGGGCGCAGCAACTCTACGTCTTCCAGCGCACACCCTCGTCGGTCGACGTGCGCAAGAACTCGCCGACCGATCCCGCCTGGGTCGCATCGCTGCGCCCGGGCTGGCAGGAAGAGCGGATCGCGAACTTCAGCACGCTGGTCTCCGGCGGCTTCACGACCGAGGACCTCGTCGCCGACGGCTGGACCGACATCATCCGCAACCTCTCGGGCATGGCCAAGACGACCGACCTCGCGTCGATGACGCCCGAGCAGCTCGCCGAGAAGGTCGAGCTCGCCGACCTGCAGAAGATGGACGAGATCCGCAGCCGGGTTTCGCGGATCGTGCGGGATCCGAAGACGGCCGAGGCCCTCGAGCCCTGGTACCGGCAGTTCTGCAAGCGGCCCTGCTTCCACGACGACTACCTCGAGACCTTCAATCGCCCGAACGTGACGCTCGTCGACAGCGAGGGCCATGGCGTCGAAGCGATCACGAAAAAGGGCGTCATCGTCACGGGCCGCGAGTATGAGATCGACTGCCTCGTGCTGGCGACGGGCTTCGAAGTGGGAACCGACTACTCGCGGCGGGCCGACTGCGAGATCGTGGGACGCGACGGCCAGTCGCTCACCGCGAAGTGGGCGCGCGGCATCCGGACGCTTCACGGCCTCACGACCCGGGGCTTTCCGAACTGCTTCCTGCTCGGCGGCATGCAGTCCGGCGTCACTCCCAACTTCACCGAGCTCTACGACCAGCAGAGCCAGCACATCGCCTACATCATCGGCGAGACGCGCCGTCGGGACCTCCACCGCTTCGAGACCTCCGAAGCGGCGGAGGCGGGCTGGGTCCGCGTGATCAACGAGTCCGCGCTCGGGAGCCCCGAGTTCGGCAAGAGCTGCACGCCCGGCTACTACAACAACGAGGGCAAGCCCGGCGAGGGCCCCGGCTGGTTCGGCGGGAGCTTCGGCGGCGGCGCCCAGGCTTTCTTCGCGCTGCTGCACGCATGGCGCGAGTGCGGAGATCTCGAGGGGCTCGAGCTCGCGTAGTCGAATTGCTCCGGACCTCGTGGGCGACACGCGTGCCCCACTTCAAGGCCCACTCCCTCGCCATGGCTCGATAACCACGATCGGCTTCTGACCGCGCCCCGATCGAACCGACTCATCGCGGACAGGGCACGCCCGCGACGACGCCCCCCCGAAACCCGAGACGGAGCCTGAAATCCCGGTTAGGCTTGGGCTGTAAGCCGCATGGCTCGTCCATTCCCTTTTTCGGAGGCTCTCCGTTGGTGACCGCGTCGACCACTCCCGATTCTTCCTACGCACACCTCGTCGATCCGGACTACTACGAGCGAAACGGCTACCCGCACGAGAGCTGGCGAGCCCTGCGCACCCAGAACCCGATCCACTACGTCGAGCGCGAGCGGGGCGACTCCTTCTGGGCGGTGACGAAACACGCGGACATCACCACGATCAGCTGTCAGCCCGAGGCCTTCAGCAACAAGATCCCGGTCGTGCGCGAACAGGACCAGCTCGATACGCCGGCCAACCTGCCGGCCGTCCTGATCCAGCTCGATCCTCCCATCCATGCGAAGTATCGCCATCTCGTCAGCAAGCGGATGACGCCGCGCAA
>JANNQH010000500.1:0-2915 GCA_031400655.1 Deltaproteobacteria bacterium
GCACTACGCCCCCGATCTCGCCAAATGCCGCTATCCGATCGGAAGCGAGGGCTGCGACGGCAGCGGCATCCGGATGGGCATGGGCGTCGGCGGCGCCGCCGTCAACATGCACGAAGGCCTGATGACGACCGCCTTCTTCCCGCCGGTCTCGCATATCAAGGGCATCCTGATCAACGCCCAGGGCCAGCGCTTCATCAACGAAGACTGCTACCACGGCCGCGTGACCGATGCGATCATGCAGAAAGCCGACGGCCGCGCCTATCTGATCGTCGACGATGCGCTCTACGGCAAAGCGATCGTCCCCTATCAGCTCGCCGGCGTCGAAGACACGATCGAAGAGCTCGAGAAATCCCTCGGCCTGCCCGAAGGCCAGCTCGTCCACACCTTCGAGTCCTACAACCGCGCGGCCGAGCGGGGCGAGGATCCCGTCTTCCACAAGGCGAGCAAATACGTGACGCCGCTCTCGAATCCGCCCTATGCGGCCCTCGATCTTTCCGTCGACAAGAGCGTCTGGGCGACATTCACGCTCGGCGGCCTCGACACGAAGGCCTCGGGCGAGGTCCTCGGGGCCGATGGGCAGGTCGTCCCGGGTCTCTACGCCGCGGGCCGCGCCTCGGCGGGGCTCACGCGCTCGGGCCGATATTATGCAAGCGGCATGTCGATCGGCGGCGGAAGCTTCTTCGGACGGCTCGCGGGGAAATCGGCGGCAAAGGCGGAGAAGCTCAGCGACTGAGCCTTCAGCCCAATGGGAGCGGCCGCCCTGGCGTGAACGCGCACGGCATTCTCTTGATTCCGTGAATGAAATTCGATTCGAGTCGCGCGGGCGGGCCCGTGATCTCGAGGTCGGGGAGCCGCGCGAAGATCCGCTCGAAGACGACCCGGATCTCGCGGCGCGCGAGGTTGGCGCCGAGGCAGAAATGCGGGCCGGGGCCGCCGAAACCGACGTGGGGATTCGGGGTGCGACCGATGTCGAAGCGATGCGGATCGGCGAAGACCGCCTCGTCGCGGTTACCGGACGCATACCAGAGGACGACCTTGTCGCCCTCTTTCATCGCCGGACCGAACGTGTCGGTATCCCGCATCAGGTTACGGCGCATGAAGATGACCGGCGACGCCCAGCGCACGATCTCCTCGACCGCGGTCGCCGCGAGTCCCTCGAAATCCGCCTGCCAACGGCGGCGCTCGTCGGGATTGTCACAGAGCGCCTTCATCCCGTGGCTGATGGCGTTGCGTGTCGTCTCGTTGCCCGCGACGACGAGCAGAATGAAGAACGAAGTCAGATCCTCGCTTGCCAGCGCCCCGCCTTCGAGCTCGGCGTTCAGCAGCACCGACGTCAGGTCCTCCCGCGGCCGCCGGCGACGATCCTCCGCCATCTCCTTCATGAGACCCGCGAGCTCGGCGCCTGCCCGGAGCGCCGCGGCCAACATATCCTGATCGTCCGACACGAGATCGGGATCCCCGAGGCCGAGGATGCGATTGGTGTTCTGGAAGACCATCTCCGTCTGGCTCTCGGGAATCCCCATCAGATCGCAGATCACCTCGAGCGGAAGCGGCGCTGCGATCTCGGTCACGAAATCGCATTCGCCCTTCTCGATCACGCGATCGATCATCTGGTCCGCGCGCCGGCTGACGCCTTCCTCGAGCTTCGCGAGCGCCCGGGGCGTGAAGCCGCGGGACACGATGCGCCGCTGGGCCCCGTGGCGCGGATCGTCCATGTTGATCATGCCGCCGAAGAACTCGTTGAATTGCTGCGGCAGCGTCTGGATCGACGTCGCACCAGCCGCCGAGCTGAAGAGCTCGGGCGTACGGCTCGCTTCGAGGATGTCGGCGTGGCGCGTGAGCGACCAGTAGCCGGGGCCGACCGGAAGATTCAGACCCTCGATCGGAAGCTCCGCCGTCCACGGGACCGGCCGCTCGGCGCGCAGGGTCGCGAAGGCGCCCTCGCGTTCTTCGCTGGGCCGCAGCCAGAGAGAGCGGTGCGACAGATTGATCTCATCGACGGCCAGGACCCGTGCGATCTCCATCCGAAAAGCCCTCCGCCGCTCGCTCTGGAATTCTCTCCGGCAATCTCTCCGACAGCGTGCGCGGCCAGAACGTCGCACGGCTCGCCCGAGCTGTCGTCCTTGCCCTGATCCCGATTCGCGAACGCGAGTCAGTCGGCGCCGGGCCGCCGCGGCCCAGAGCCGCCCTCGCCGCCGAGGTCGCCCCGCTAGACTCGCGGATCCCCAGGAGGAGAGGAGCATCCCGATGTTCGAGTGGAGCGAATCGCAGCAGACGATCCGGGAGATGGTGCGCCGATTCGTCGAGCAGGAAGTCGTTCCCCATGTCCAGGAGCTCGAGCACGGCGACCTCCCGCCCTACGGCATCCTGCGCAAGATGTACGCCGCCTTCGGCATGAGCGAGATGGCTCGCGCGCGCTTTCGCAAGCAGATCGAGGCGGAGAAGCAGGGCGCACCGCGCGAAAAGCGCGAGAAAAAAAGCGGCGGCTCAGCGGATCCTGCCGCCCGCGCCGATCAGGCCGCAGCGACCCTGATTCCGATCATCGAGCTCTGCCGCCACTGCCCGGGCATGGTGACGGCCCTCGGCGTGAGCGTCGGCCTCACCAGCGCCGCCATTCTCTCGAAGGGAACGACCGAACAGAAAGAGCGCTGGGCCCTCGATCTGCTGACCCTCGACAAGGTCGGCGCCTGGGCGATCACCGAGCCGGGCTCCGGCTCCGACGCCTTCGGCGGCATGCGCGCCTCGGCGCGACGCGAGGGCAACGAGTTCGTCCTGAACGGCTCGAAGACCTTCATCACCAATGGCCCCCACGCCGACACGACGGTCTTCATCTGCAAGCTCGAGGAGGCAGGCGTGGAGCTGCGCGATCGCAAGATCGTGAACTTCGTCCTCGACCGCGGCATGCCGGGCTTCAA
>JANNQH010000501.1:0-3935 GCA_031400655.1 Deltaproteobacteria bacterium
GTCCTCGGGCCGGTCGACCGCCCAGGTGGCGAAGGCCGGCAGCGTGACGAGCAGGCTCGCGACGGCGAGCAGCGCCAGGGCGTCGCGCCAGCCGACCTGCTCGATCAGGAGCGCCGCGATCGTCGGCAGCAGGATGCCGGCGACGGTCGAGCCCGTGGCAATGATGCCGAGCGCGCGTCCCCGCGACGGCCCGAACCAGTTCGTCACGAGCGTATTCGACGCGAGCGGCCCCATCATGAAGGCGCCGATCACCGCGCCACTCCCATAACAGGCGGCGGCCACGACGAGCGTGTCGGCGCGGGACGCGGCGACGAGGCCGAGCGGCAGGAGGCCCGCGCCGACCAGCATGAACCGCCGGATCCGACCGCGTGCGTACTGGACTCCCAGGAAGGGGCCGATGGCGGCGCTGATCACGTGGTAGAACGAGGGCAGGGCGCCCATCGTCGCCATCGACGCGGAGAAGGCCTCGGCGGCTGGGCGGATGAATATCCCGAGGATCGAGAATACGAGCCCTGTCGAGACGAAATAGGAGACGAAGCCGGCTGCGAGGATGCGCGGTCCATGCCACGGCCGTGAGGCTGCGAGGCCACCCGCAGCGGCGAGCCGCGCGCTTTCCGTCACCGTGGTTCGATCAACGGGAAACGATGCCGGGGTCGCGGTGGCCCGCCATGCGCCCACCGTCGGCGGTGAACTCGGAGCCGGTCGAATAGCTGCTCTCGTCGGAGGCGAGGAAGAGCACGAGCCGCGCGATCTCCTCGGGCTGTGCGATGCGCGGGATCGGCTGACCGGCGAAGGGATTCGTCGCCAGCATGTGGCCGAGCTCCTGGCCGCCGAGCATCGGTGTGTCGACACCGCCGGGATGCACGGAGTTGACGCGGATTCCGTATTGCCCGAGCTCGAGGGCTGCCGATTTCGTCATGCCTCGGACGGCCCATTTACTCGCTGCATAACCGATCACGCCCTCGACGCCTTCGAGCCCCGCGTTCGAGGAGATATTCACGATCGAGCCGCCCCCGGCCTCCCGCATCGCGCCGATGACCGCGCGCATCCCGAGAAAGACGCCGACCTGGTTCACGTTCACGACGGCGAGATAGTCGGCGAGGCTGTGGTTCTCGAGGTAGCCCGTCCGCACGATACCCGCGTTGTTGATCAGGACGTCGAGGCGGCCGAAGCGGGTGCGCGTCTCGGCGACTGCGCGGACCCAGTCGTCCTCACGGGTCACGTCGAGACGGACATAATGCGCCGACTCGCCGATCTCCGCCGCGACCTTGCGGCCCGATTCGTCGAGTACATCTCCGATCACGACCGATGCGCCCTCGGCGCAGAAGAGCCGCGCCTCCGCTTCGCCCTGGCCGCGAGCCCCGCCGCTGATCAGCGCCACCTTGCCTGTCAAGCGTCCCATCGTCGATCCCCTTCACTCTTTCGGGCTCTCTGACGGACGGTAGGGCTTTTCGGGCGCGACATCAGCGCGACCGCGAATCCGTCGGATGGCGTGCCGGCATCTCGTTCAATCCGGCTTCGCGTCGGAAGTAGCGGCTCGATCGCCGTCTACGCGCGGGCCGACGGCGCCGAGGGCGATCGCGACGCCGGACACGGGCGTGGTCGGAGCGCCGCTCGGGGACTCGATCGTGAGACGCTTGTCGGCGATGCCGTGCTCGCTCGAGAGGAGGTTGCGGACCTGATTCGCACGCTCGTGGGCGAGGGTGTCGAGGACTGTTGCAGGAAGACTCCGTTGTGCGAGCTGCGCGTCGAGCCAACGCGCGTCGTCGGCCGAGAGCGGCGTCGCGCTCGCCCCGGCGAGCTTCTTTTCGAGGTGGTCGCGCACCGTGCGTCGGGTCCCGAGCTCGCCGAGCGCAGCCAGTGCGCGCACGCCGCGCTGCGCCTCGAGCTCGGCGAGCAGGTCCCGCTCACGCAGCACGCGCTGGTCCGCCGGCGAGGTCTGGCCCGTGAGGACGAGGGCGATGCCCGGCGAGGAGGCGAGCAGGCTCGCAATTTCTTCCACGCGTTCCATCCCCTCCGGCGAAAGCTCGGTCGCGCCGGGCTCGAAGGCGATCGGGAGCGGTGCGATTCGCTCGACCTTACCGTTGCGGGTCGCTGCACCGAGCAGCTTCAACGGAGACGCGAGCGCGCCGACGAAGGCCTTGCGAAGCGCCTGGCTCACGATCCGCCCGAAGCCGAGCTTCACCTTGTCACGCTGGCCCGCGACGGGAACCGCGAGCGAGATCTTGCCGTCGAGGTCCTTCAAGAGGCCGAGTGCAATGGAGAGCGGGATCCCGAAATTCTCCTGGAAAGCCGTCTCGCCCGCGGCGCCACCGACGTCGAGGGAGGAGACGACGACCTTGCTGCTGGTCTTGAATCGCTCGGCCTCGAAGGTTCCCTTCGCAGCGAGCGAGAGACCGCCCGCGCGCAGGCTGTATCCCGTCGAGGCGAGATAGGGATTGAATTGCTCGAGCGGGAGCTCGACGAGCTGGCCGTCCAGGCTCGACTCACCGGCGCGAATCGCGCCCTTCACGGCGAGCTTCGCCCCGCCCAGGCCTTCCATCGTCAAATCGAAGGACTCGGCTTCGCGTTCGGGCCAGCGGACACCCGTGGCGTGGAAGTCGAGGGCCTCGATGCGGCCCCGGTAGAACGGCTCGACCGCCCGGTCGGCGAGCTTGCCGCGGGCTCCGGCGACGCGCAGATCGGCGACGGAGATCGACACGGCAATCGGCGCCGTCTCGGGTTTCGCGTCGCTCGGCGAGGGGGATGGCGCCGGGGAAGCCTGCGCTTGGGGTGTTGGCGTGGTCTCGGTCGGGGCGAGTGCTACGGCTTCGCCGCTCTCGGCAGCGGGATCGCGGCCTGCGCTAGTCGCCGCGAAGGGTGGCAGGACCTTTCCGTTCGCGTCGCGAGTCAACACGAAGCGGGGCTCGACGAGCGCAACGCGGGCGAGCCGCACGTCGACGGAACGCGGTCCTGCGGCGGCCGCCCCGCCCATCGCGTCGGGGAACGCGAGCGCCGAGATTGCGAGCTCGAGGTCCTTCCATTGGATTCCGAATTGCTTCGCCGTCTTCTCTTCTGCGAGATCGAGACCGGCGAGCCCGAGGCTGCCCGAGAGTCTCAGGTCCTTGGCGAGTGAGAGCGCGAGATCCGCGCGGAGATTTCCCTTGCGCAGCCAGTAGAGCGCCGGTGCATCGACCTGGGCCAACAGGGGCGGAAGCGACAGGTCGGCGATGGAGAGCTTGGCGTCGAAGGCAATCGGCGTGGGTGTGAGCTGTCCGTCCAACGCGAGGGTTCCTTTGCCCGTCGCGATCGAGAGCGAGAAGGGTGAGCGGCTCTCGGGCTCGCTCGAGAGCGAGTCGAGCGACGCCTGGACGGCGAGAGGCACGGGCTCCTTCGCCCCGCGCAGATCAACGACTGCGTCCGCGACGCTCGCCTGCTTCACGTGCCAGGTCCAGGCGGACGGCGTCTCGCCGGCGTCCGTGTCAGCGGGCGGTGTCGCGGTCGTCGCGACGTTGCTCTTCGTCAGTGGCGGCGCGAGCACGGCCAGCGGCGACTCGGATCGGGGGTCGACGAGGAGGTGGGCGCCGGTCGAGCGGATCGACGCGATCTCGGCGTGGCGTTTGGCGAGGTCGATGCGGTCGACGACGACCTCGAGGTTCTGCCACGTGAGCGCCGGATCGTCGAATCGGGGCACACCCACGCGGACCTCCGCGAGCGAAGCCTTCCCGCGGATCTCGTGAACACCGCCCGGCTCGTAGCGATGCTCGAGCGAAGCATCGAGATTGCCCGACAGCTCGTCCCAGCCGAACATCGGGAGATAGGCGCGCAGCTTCCCGATCGGCAGATCCTCGAGCACGAGCGTCGAGCGCACGTCGAGGCCCGCCTCGTACTGCTTGATCCACGCGGCGAGCGAGACCGAGCCTTGATCGAGCTTCGCCTCGATCGCGATCCGCCCT
>JANNQH010000502.1:0-1676 GCA_031400655.1 Deltaproteobacteria bacterium
CAGCGTCGGGCTCGGCGTCCCCATCATCCTCGACGAGAGCCTCTGCACGCTGGCCGATCTCGAGTGCTACGACGGCCAGCCCGGGCGCTTCATCGCGAACCTGAAGGTCTCGCGGGTTGGGGGAGTGCTCCGCGCGCTCGACCCTGTTGTCGGTCTTCGCGCCCGACCGGCGCGGCTGCGGACTGAACGGTGGTCGCGGCGATCTGGCGAGCGCCGTCCGCAGCATCGAAGACGTCATCGAGCATCTGCGCATGCTCGCGGGTCGCTTCGAGCGAATCCACCTGGCCGGATGGTGCCAGGGCGGTCAGTATGCGGCGCTGGCCGCGCAACGCCGGCAGGACGAGGGGGCGCTGGCGTCCCTCCTGCTCATCACGCCGGGTCTGTTCTGGAACGCGCGCTTTCGCTCCGTGATCGACATGACGGAACGCGTCGTCGAGAAGCTGCTGACTCATTTCGAGCTGGCCCCGGACCGCGACGAGTCCTTCGTGCCCATTGCCCTGCAGGCCACCGACTTCACCCAGGCGCCCGACGGGCTCGACTTCATCGACGCCGATGCGCTGAAGACGACCGAGGTCACCCTCAAATCCGTGCTCGTGATGGACGAGGTACAGGAGCGGTCGTGGGAGGCGATCCTGGGTGTCCGGCTGCCCGTCTTCGCGATGACGGCCAGCGACGACCGCATCGTCGACAACCAGAAGGTCCGGGCCTACCTGGCGCCTCTGCTTGGTTTGCCGGGCAATCGCTCGCTGGAGATCGCGGCCGGGCATGCGGTGCAGTTCGAACGGCCGGACGAACTGGCCGCCGCCCTGCTCGAGTTCATTCGTGGAACCGGCGCACCCGCGTAGCCAGCGCCTGCGCGAGATTGCGCCAGACCTGGGCCAGATCCGCTGGATCGGTCAGGCGATCGAGGCAGGTCTGGCTCAGCATCAATACCCGTGTGTCGCCACCGATGGCGACGACGGTCGCAGTGCGGGGCGTGTCGAGCACGACCGCGATCTCGCCAAACATCTCGCCTTCGCCGAGTACAGAGACCGCCCGCCCGCCGATCTCCGCCTGGACTGCGCCTTCCACGACGAAGCCGATGGAGCGACCGCCGTCCCCCAGGCTCAGCACGGCGTCGCCCGGATTGCATTTGATTTCCATGGCATTGAGCAACAGCTCGGCTCGACCTTTATCCGTCAATCCCTTGGTCAGCGGAGCGTGCACGTCGTTCGCTTCGCCGTCGGAATAGAAGGCCACGCCGGGATCGATCGGACCCTCGCGAGCCTCGAGCGTCCGAAACCAGATCGACGCTTCCTGCGGCAGCGGACCGCTGAACCGGTCGAGCTGCGACGCCAGGGGCGAGCGGATCTGACGAATGTAGTCGGCGTCGTGGTGGATGATCACCATCGGGATCCGGAATCCGCCCCGAGCGCCCTGGTGCACACCGCCCAGCGGCCGAAATCCCAGTCGCAGATAACTCCCATACAGCCCCGGCTCGCAGGACAGCAGCGAGGCCAGGGTGTTTCCGGCCAGCGCGTCCTCGCAGAGTCGGCGAAATAACACCAGGGACGCCGCCGTCTTGCGGTACTCCCGCAGGATCGCCAAGCGGGTGAACACGAGGGTTCGCTCCAGCAGCGCCGGCGGAAACTTGTCGAGGTGGTACTCCTCCCGGCTCTGGGGGATCGCGGCGATCT
>JANNQH010000503.1:0-4711 GCA_031400655.1 Deltaproteobacteria bacterium
TTCGCCGCAGACCGGCACGCTCGGAACCGGCCAGCTGATCTTCTTCCACAATCTCAACGCGAGCGATCCCGCGAACCTGCCGCCCGACACCGATCGGGACGGCATTCGCGATCTCTGCGACAACTGCGCCTTGAAGGCGAACGGCCCGCTGCTCGGGTCGTGCCTGACCGGACCGAAGGCGGGCGCGCCCTGCCGCTCGAATCAGGAGTGCACGACCGGCACCTGCAGCCTGAGCCAGGAAGACGACAACGGCGACAAGATCGGCAATGCCTGCGTGCCGGAGCCGGGATTCGGCGCGCTGCTCGGCGTGGGACTTCTCGGTCTGGTGGGATTCGGAGGTCGGAAGCACGCGCGCCGGGACGACTACTCGAGTCCGAGCCTTCGCCCTGCCGCGCGCATCGCCGCATCCGCCACGAGCCGCAGCGGATCGCTCGCCAGCCACAGGCGATAGGCGCGTCCCGCCGGCCCGCTCGTGTCCAGCTCGACGCGACCGACGAGAATCGCCGGACGGCCGAGCGCATCCCGGAGCGAAGGCCGCTCGCCGAGCGAGAGCTCCGCCCGTTCCGACAGGATCCGCTCCACCTCTGCGAGCTCGAGCGGCCGCTCGAGCTCGACCGAAAGCACCGTCCCCTCCCCCACGAAGGTCGGCACCTGCACGCTCCCGATCGCGAGCGGAACGCCATCCCCCAGCTCGCGGGCGAGCTCTGTCCTCACCCGCCCGAGATCGATCGCACCCCCCGGCACGACGTCGAACGCCATCGGCCGACCCGCCGGACCACTCTCCGGCAGCTCGGACTGATTGAAGAGCGCGATCGACTCGTCCGAGAGCGACACGACACCTTCCCCGCCCCAGGCGGAGGCGCTGCATAACACGGTGCCCGAGACCCGCGCGAGGCCGGCGGCGTCGCGCAGCGCCTCGAGGACGGGGCGCCAGGCGAGCGTCGTGCTCGACGGAATCGTGACGAGCGGCGCCTTCTCGAGACCCTCGCCCCCGCGCCGAGCGAGGGGCACCGCCTCCTGGGCAGCGAGCGCCCCGCTGCAATCGATGCACGGCACCTCGGCCCGCAGCGCCTCCCGCACGATCTCGAGGGCCGGGCCGCGGGGGGTGCAGACGAGGACGAGATCCCGGCCCTTCAGGACGGGCAGCTCGGCCACGACATCGAGCTCATCTCCCCGGAACTCGAAGTCCCGGCCCACGCTCGTCGGCGACGCCACACCGACGAGCTCCGAGATCGGCCAGCCGCTCGCGTCGAGATTCTCGACGAGCTCGCGGCCGAGCTGACCGGTGACACCGAAGACGACGATGCGATGTCCGGAGTTTTGGCCGGGGGGATGGCCCGGCGACTTCGAAGCGGTGCGGCTCACGCTAGCTCCGCTCGAGGGCCTCGAGCACGAGGTCCCCCATGCGCCGGCAGCCGACAGTCGGGCGCTTCTCGCCGGGCAGGAGCAGATCCCCCGTGCGATGACCCGCATCGAGGACCGCGGTCACGGCGCGCCGCACGGCGGCCGCTGCGTCCTTCGCGCCTTTGTTCTCGGTGAAGGCCGTCTCGAGCAGCATCGCGACGCTCTGGATCGCGGCGAGCGGATTGGCGATGTCCTTGCCGGCAATATCGGGGGCCGAGCCGTGGACCGGCTCGAAGAGGCCGAAGCCGCCTTTCGCGAGGCTCGCCGACGGCAGCATGCCGAGGGAGCCGGTGATCATCGCCGCCTCGTCGGACAGGATGTCGCCGAACAGGTTCTCGGTCACGATCACGTCGAATCGCTTCGGCTGCTGCACCATCCGCATCGCGCACGAATCGACGAGCTGGTGCGCCAGCTCGACGTCCGGGTACTCCTTCGCAACCTCGTCGACGACCTCGACCCAGAGCTGCGAGGTTTCGAGGACGTTCGCCTTGTGGACGTGGGTCACGTGGCGGCGGCGCAGCCGCGCCTGCTCGAAGGCGACGCGGCTGATGCGCGCGATCTCGTGCTCGTCGTAGACCAGCGTGTTCACCGCCCGCCGCGAGCCCTTCGCCCCCTCGCGGCCGCGCGGCTCGCCGAAATAGATCCCGCCCGTCAGCTCGCGCACGACCAGGATGTCGACGCCCTCGACGATCTCGGGCCGCAGTGCCGAGGCGTCGACCAGCGCCGGGAAGACCGTCGCCGGCCGCAGGTTCGCGAAGAGGCCGAGCGCCTTGCGGATCCCGAGGAGCCCCTTCTCCGGCCGCACCGCGACCGGCATCGCATCCCATTTGGGTCCACCGACGGCGCCGAGCAACACCGCCCGGCTCTTGCGACAGGCCTCGATGACCTCGTCACGCAGCGGTGTCCCGTGCGCGTCGATCGAGCAGCCGCCGATCAACTCGGTCTGGAACTCGAACTCGAGCCCGAATTTCTTGCCGGCCGCGACGAGCACGCGGCGCGCCTGCTCCGTCACCTCGGGCCCGATCCCGTCGCCGGGCAGGAGTACGATTCGCTCTGCCATGACTTCCCTGCTTCCTTCCGATCAGATGCCCTTGGGCTCGCTCGCCTGCCTTCGCGCCTTGTGCCACTCGAGCTTGTTCAGCGCGTGCACATAGGCCTTGGCGCTCGCCACCATGACGTCCTCATGGACGCCATTGCCGATCACGCGGCGGCCCGCTTCCTCGATCGTGACCGACTCTTCGCCCTGGGCGTCGAGGCCCGCCGTCACGGCGTGGACCTGGTAGCGGATCAGCTCGCTGCCCGTCTCCGTCAGCTCTGCGATCGCCCGGAAGATCGCGTCAACGGGTCCGACGCCCGAGGCCTCGCGCTGGACGTTCTGGCCGTCGATCTCGAGCTTGACTCGCGCATTCGGCGGGCCGTCGCTGCCGCAGACAAGGGAGAGCGATTGGAACGCATAGCGATCGTCGGTCAGATGGACCGAGTCGGCGACGATTGCCTCGAGGTCTTCGTTGTAGATGACCTTCTTCGCGTCGGCGAGATCTTTGAAGCGCTTGAAGGCGCGCTCGAACTCCTCGCCTTCAACGTCGAAGCCGAGCTCCTGGAGGCGATCGCGAAAAGCATGCCGGCCCGAATGCTTGCCGAGCACGATCTCGTTCGAGGCGCGGCCGATCGAGGCCGGCGTCATGATCTCGTAGGTGATCGCCGCCTTCAGCACGCCGTCCTGATGGATGCCGGCTTCGTGGGCGAAGGCGTTGTCGCCGACGATCGCCTTGTTGGGCTGGACCTGGACGCCGGTGATCGAAGACAGCAGTCGGCTCGCGGGATAGATCTCCTGGGTCACGATGCGGCTGTCGAGGCCGTCAAAGACGTCGGAGCGGGTCTTCAGCGCCATCACGACTTCTTCGAGGGAGGTGTTGCCCGCGCGCTCGCCGATCCCGTTCACCGTGCACTCGACCTGGCGCGCGCCCGCCTGCAGCGCGGCGAGGCTATTCGCGACGGCGAGCCCGAGGTCGTCGTGGCAATGGACCGAGAAGATGACGTTCTCGGCGCCTTCCACTCGCTCCCGGAGAAAGCGCATCAGCGCGGCGTACTCGCCGGGGGTCGTATAGCCGACCGTGTCCGGAACATTGAGCGTCGTGGCGCCGGCGCGCACGGCGGTGTTGAAGACTTCGACGAGATAGTCGCGGTCCGAGCGCGTCGCGTCCTCGGCGGAGAACTCGACGTCGGCGATGGCGGCGCGCGCCTGACGGACGGCGCGGTCGACCTCGACGAGCACCTGCTCGCGGCTCATCCGGAGCTTGTGCTTCAGGTGGATGTCGGAGGTGGCTATGAAAGTGTGGATGCGGGGATGGCGCGCCGCCTCGACCGCCTGGATGGCGCGCTCGACGTCCTTCGGGCCGGTGCGCGCCAGCCCGCAGACGATGGCGCGCTCCAGCTCCTTCGCGATCGCCTGCACCGCCTCGAAATCGCCGTCGCTCGCGATCGGAAAGCCCGCTTCGATTATGTCGACACCAAGCTTCTCGAGCTGGCGCGCGATCGCGAGCTTCTCGTGGAGATTCATGCTGCAGCCGGGCGACTGCTCGCCGTCGCGCAGCGTCGTGTCGAAGATCCGGATCCAGTCGCCGCTCGGGCTCGTTCGGTTGCCGGGCTTCATCGTCCCCCCTCGCCACCGCGGGATCCGCCAACGGGCCAGTGGTCCGCGATCGAGGTCACCTTCGGCGTCCCGTGCGCACCGACCTCGCGCTCTTCGCGCGGAGCCTCGCCCTCGAACTCGTCCCAGATCGATTGTCCCGTCTCTTCACCCGCCGGCGGCCGCACGACGCTCTCGCCCGCGCCATGGCCTTCCTCGGGATCCGCGGGCAGGAGCTCGCGGCCCGTCCGCCAGCGCCACAGCATGCCGGCCGGCCCCGAGATCACGTACGCGAGACCGACGAGAAAGAAATTGAGCCCCGGCTCGACCAGCAGCACGATCAAGACGATCACCGGGATGACCGTCCCCGAGAAACCCTTCCCGAGCCGCAGATCCTTGAAGCTGCGATACGGAATCGGGCTCACCATCAGGAGGCCGAGCACCACGACGCCGATCGCCGGCACGATCGGATGCAGCCCGAGATCCTGCGTCGGCCCGACCAGGAAATCCTTGAACCAGACCGCCGAGAGCACCATCCCCGCCCCGGCCGGCGTCGGCATCCCGTCGAAGCGATAGAGATAGCGGCCCGACTGGACGTTGAAGCGCGCCAGCCGCAGCGATGCGCAGGCCGTGTACACGAAGGTCATCACGCCGCCCGCCCAGCCCAGATCGGCGATA
>JANNQH010000504.1:0-2069 GCA_031400655.1 Deltaproteobacteria bacterium
AGCACGATCAGCCCGATGCCCGGATTGCCGGTCTGGCGATAGGTGAAGGCGAGCAGCGACGCCTCACCGATCAAGTCGCGGCCATAGCCGGTGACGACGTGCCAGAGATCATGGCCGTCGCGGAGGCGGGCGGCGAAGAGAATCCGCTCGGGGCTCATCTCGACTTCCGCGGGTGCCGCGAGCGATGCATCGACGAGTCCCTGCGGCGAGATCTCTTCCGCCCGGGTGAACTCGGCGTAGGCGTGGCCGAGAGAGCCCGAGGGCAGGCGCGCGAGCGCCTCGCGATCCGAGAGGTGCGCGAGCAGCGAGCGGTTCTCCGCAAGGATCAGGTGGCCTGCTTCGGTCGCGCGAAAGCGTTCGAACTGGCGATCGGCGGCAGGACCGGACAGCGCGCGAATGATCCGGAAGACCTGCGAGGTGTCGTCGGGATTCTGGATCAGCGTCCGGATCGCGCGGCCAGCTTCGAGCCATTGCATCGGGCGGCGAGCTCGCTTCATTTTCAGGTCCTGGTCTTGGGTGGTCTTGGGTGGTCAATGGGCGTATGCCGGGAGTCTGGCGTCGAGTAGACCTCGGGCGCAAGGCGTCGTCCTGAAACAAATGATGCGCCGCCTCGGCTGACCGAGACGGCGCATCTGTGTGGCAAGGCATCGATTCCGACGGGGCCCGATCGGGATGAGATCGGGCCGTACGGCCTAGTGGCCGCCGATCGGATCGACCCACAGGAAGCGAGCAGGCTTGACGACCAGCTGCTCGAAGGGCTTGCCGATGTCCTGGGGCCGCGTGATCAGGATGAGCGGCGTCAACACCACCATCAGCCCGACCCCGACCACCAGGCTCACGAAGCCCGCCGGCCGCAGCAGCATCACGTCGAGGACCGGCGAGGCATTGGCCGCGTCGCCCTGCGAACGCGTCTGGGCGAGCGCCGGCGTCGCGGCTGCGGTCACGAGGAGCAGAGCGGCGGTCAGTCCCGCCACGGATCGGCGAATTCGATTGGACATCCAAGGGCCTCCAGATGCTAGTGTCGGCCTCATCGGCGGGCGCCCGCGCTCCCTGAACTGAAAGCTGAGCCGAAAGCTGAACCGAAACCTCAGGCGGAAGATTTCGTGGCCAACTGGATCGTGTTCACACGCGCACATTGCGCGATCTACCGAGGCACCCGCGGGTTGATCGGCGGACGGCTGATGGGCATCCAGATGCTCCTCCTGACCACGAAGGGCCGGAAGACGGGGCGCGACCGCACCCTGCCTCTCGCCTATGTCGAGTACAGGGGCAACCTCGTGATCGTGGCCTCGAATGGCGGGTCCGCGCATCCGCCTGCCTGGTGGCTGAATCTCCAGGCGGCCGAGACCGCCTGGGTGCAGATCGCCGGCGAGCGCTTCGAGGTCCGCTGGCAAACGGCGCCGCGGAACCAGCGGATGGAGTACTGGCGCAAGCTCCAGGCAGCGATCCCGGCCTACCGGATCTACCGCGTCCGCACGGATCGCGAGATCCCCATC
Organism: Deltaproteobacteria bacterium; assembly: GCA_031400655.1. Classification (GTDB taxonomy): domain Bacteria; phylum Myxococcota_A; class UBA9160; order UBA9160; family UBA4427; genus UBA4427. The sequence goes on from JANNQH010000504.1 coordinate 1,497, forward strand.
GTGTTGCTTCGCCGTGCGGCAGCCAGCTGGCAGACGCGACCGGTCCAAGCCACCGCGCGCGGCTGACCTCGACTGCGCGAGGCGGCCGATAGCCCGACCTCCTCGTTCCTTTATATGTAAAAGTGAAGCAGGTTGGCCCTCGCCAGGTCACTCGGGCGAGTTCTCGCCCGCTGGCATTCTCGGTAGCCCCACTAGCGACCCGAATTCCGGCTGCGCCTGGCTCTGTGCTGAGACTTCGTTGCCTGCTCACCGCTTCCAAGACGACTGGTCGCTCCCCCTTCCGCGGAACGGGCGCCAGACCTCCCCCGACGACCGGGCCCTCCATTGCCTCCGAGCTTTCGTGACGAATGTCCTCAACCGACATCTCCGTCGGGTCGAACGACCCACAACTGAGGGAGGGAGCACCCATGTTTTATCAGCCTTTGTCCCTATGGCGCGCGGCCTACCGCCCGCTGGTCTGGCTCGTCGCCGCTTGGATGGCGGCCCAGTCTGCGTTCGCCGAGGCGCCGGTCGCGAGCCATGCGACGCCCGTGCAAAGCCTCGACGAGCAGGTCCAGGAGATCAAATCCGACG
>JANNQH010000505.1:0-2728 GCA_031400655.1 Deltaproteobacteria bacterium
GATCCCGGTCGAGATGATTGCGGGCGTCGTCTCCCACGGCTTTGGATCCTGGCCCGTCGCCCGAAAGAGCCGCATCGCGGCAGCCATCAGGCCGAGACCCGCGACGCTGAACACCAAGGTCGCCGCAAACCGCATACCGCCCGCAGGAACGATCGGCAGCGGCGCGATCGCGCGCTGCAGTCCGACGCCCAACACGAGCGCGATCAGCGGAACCAGCGGCGGCGGAAACCGAACGGCGGCGCCGTCTCGCGTGGGCCCCCCTTGCATTCGAATCCTCCCCGCGGCGCGCGTCCGCTCGCTCGTCGCCCGGTCGGTCGTCTCAGCCGAAGACGCCGCTCTTGCGGAGCTTCTCGAGGTCGGAAGCGCTCTTGCCGAGCACACGCGAGAGCACCTCGTCCGTGTGCTGACCAACCTCCGGCGCCTTGCTCGGCACCGGCGGTCGCTCGCCATTGACGAACACCGGCAACGGCAGCTGCTCACAGCCGAGCTTCTCGCTCGGATAGAAGCCCATGCGGACCTTGAACTGCGGATCGTCGGCGAGCGAGGCCGCGGTGTTGCAGGGCGCGATCGTCGTGTTGTGCTCGTTCGCAAAGGCGATCCATTCGGCGACGGTGCGCGTCTTGTAGATCTCCTTCAGGATCGCCTGGAGCTCGAGGTTGTTGCGGGCGTGGTCCGCGTACTTGGAGCCCGGCCATTTCTCGAACAGGTCCATGCGGCCGACGCCCTGGCAGAAGTTCTTCCAGAAGGCCTGCTCGGAGGCCATGAAGAGGATGTGGCCGTCCTTCGCTTCGTAGATCTGGTAGCGGACGCCGCCCCACATGCCGCCGAGCCCCGCCGGCCGTCGTTCGTAGTTGTCCGAAGGATTGCCGGTCACTTCGCTCTGGGGCCGCAGGTACGCGCGCTCGGTCTCGATCCGGTACCAGTCCATGTAGGCCGAGGCGTCGGACTGGGCGAGCTCGATCTCGCAGCCCTCGCCCGTCGCGCGCGCCTTGATGACGCCGGCGAGCACGGCGATGGCGCCGACCATCGGACCGACGTTGATGCCGACGTTGGGCAGCATCGGCGGGATCCGCTTGAAGCCCTGGTCGTCTTCCATCGGCTGCACGATGCCCGACCAGGTGTCGAAGGCGATGCCGTGGCTCGGAAGATCCTTGTAGGGGCCGGTCGCGCCGTAGCCCGAAATGGTGCAGAAGACGATCTTGGGGTTCACCTTCTTCAGGTCCGCATAACCGATGCCGAGCTTGGCGAGGGATCCCGGACGCATGGCCTCGACGACGACGTCGGCGGTCGCGACGAGCTCTTTGTAGAGCTGGATGCCCTCGGGTGTCTTCAGATTGAGGCAGATGCCCTTCTTGCCGCGATGCGTGTGGAGATGGAGGAGCGAAACGCCTTCCACGATCGGCCAGGTCATCTGACGGATGTAGTCGCCGGAAGGCGGCTCGACCTTGATCACATCGGCGCCGAGATCGGAGAGGAACGTCGCGACGAAGCCGGGGCCGAGCAGGCTCGACTCGATCACACGGAGGCCGGAGAGGAGGCCGGAGGGACTGCTCATGCTGCTTCTTTCTATCGATTGACACTGCTCGCCATGCAGGCCGTCAGTGATTGGGGAGATTGCTGTCTCGTCGGGCGATCGCATGGATCACACCGCACTCACGCGGGGTCGGGCCGCTGGGCACGAGGCCCTCGGCCGACCGGCCACGGCGTTGAACTCTACCGGCTCGCGCCGGGCTTGGCACCGCGACCCCGCCCTCAGTCGAGCTCGATGGTCCCGTCGACGGTGACCTGGATCTCGCTCTTGCCGGCCTCGAAGCTCGGGGCGGCCGCCGACTTCATCGACATGTCGGCCTCGGCCCGCATCGAGTAGACACGGGGCTGCGCCCCGCCCTGGCCCACCGAGACCGCGACGAGAGACCAGCCCTTGCCCGAGAGGCCCTTCGTGATCAGGTCCGCCCGGGCGCGGAACTTGCGGAGCGCCTCGAGGGTGAGCTCGTCCTGGAGCGCCTCGCGGGTCTCTCGCTTCACCGAGAACTCGATCCCCGAGAGCGACAGCTGGTCTTCCTGGAGCGAGCCGATCAGCTTCGACAGGCGGTCGACGTCGGCCGACTCGAGGCGCATCTCCTGCCAGGCCTGCCAGCGCACGATCCGGCTCGCATCGTAGACGGGCTGGGTCATGTAGCCGCCACTCTCGACCTCGATGCCCTTCTCCTTATTCGCCCGGGCCAGGGCGCGCTTCATGCGCGCGTTGACCTCGCTCGCCACCACGGCCGGATCCTTGCCCTCGGCCATCGCCGAGAGCCGTGCCGTCGCCCAGTCGTTCTCGACCTCGCGGGTCACCACGACCTGGAAAGAGGCGCGATTGCGCGGATCCGCCGCCGGATCCGCAATGGCCGGCAGCGCGAGACCCAACATCACCAGCAGGCAGAGAGCCATCCCGAACCAGCGTCCCCCCATCGATTCGCTCCTCTCTCTATCTATTCGTCAGCTCGCGACCGCCACAAGCAGCGCGACCGTCTCCTCGTCGACCCCGGCCTCGCGCAACACCGCCGCCGTATCCGCCGACAAATGCGGGGCCACCGCCGTCCCAGGCATCGCATGGGCCGAGAGCTTCAGCGGCGGTGCCACCGTACGAAAGCGGCCGAACTGCGGATGTTCCACGGTGGCGAAGCAGCCCGAAGCAATCGCGTTCGCGTCCTGGATCGCTTCGTCGAGGGTCAGCATCGGCGCC
>JANNQH010000506.1:0-2448 GCA_031400655.1 Deltaproteobacteria bacterium
GCGGCCGAATCCGCCGAAATGGATCTGGCCGGCGCTGTAGTTGCCGTTGGGCATCACGGCCACGACCGATTCGAGGGTCGCCCGACCATCGGCGAACAACATGTCCTCCATGGAGCCCGACGAATCGAGCACATTGACGGCTTGGCTGACGATGACCGGACCGGTCGGCGGGGTCGCGCTGACGGGGGTCTTGTAGGGAATCGGTGCGGTCGCACAACCGCCCGCCGCAGCGAGCGCCACCGTCAAAACTAAGTGCTCGATCTTGAACATATCGGGGTCTCCTGTAGATCTATCTTCTCGTCGCACTGACGTCGTGCGGCGGATCCGTACTCTAGCGACGCTTCACGCGCCCGCGAACCATTATTTTCGTGAATCTTCGCGAACCCGGAGTCGACTCACATGAGGTGGTTGACCCTCCCGGACCCCGCGAAGCGTTAGGACATGTTTCCCTCGTGGTGTGCCGCTCGGAGCGCATTGCGGGCTCGAGCGATCGCACGCCCGGCACGCGCATCAGGTCGACGTGAGCGGATTCGCCCCCGCGATCGACGCCGGTACGGAAATCGAATCGTGAAGCTCCTATTCGCCACCGTCCCCCGCTTCCTCGGGAGCCGGCTCGCAGGCCTGGTCGCCCTCGCAGGTGGGCGGGGGCTCCGGCGGCGGGCGGTCGCTGCGATAGACCGTCCAGGCACCGTCCTGGCCGGTGAATACGCCCGGACTCGGCTCCTCGATCTCGCGGCGGTTGTAGCTGGGCTTCCGCTTGGCCCTCGGATTGTCCGCCTCGGCCGTCGGCGACGGCTCCGCGCAAGCCGCGAGCAGCGCGAGCCAGGTCGCAATCGCCGCGAGCCGCGCGGCCCGCGCCATCAGAAGCGGATCCGGGTGCCGACGGTGCCGAGGAAGATGTCGTCGAGGCCCAGATCGGCGGGGCAGTTGACTCCCTGGCCGGGGGTGCACGCCGGCGCGTCGCCGTCGACGCCGAACCAGCGGTACTGTGCGTACACCTCGATCCCGTAGTCCTCGAAGACCTGCACGGCCGAGAACCCGGCCGACTGGCCCTCGTTACCCTCGTTGCTCAGGTTCTCGTTCCAGACGTAGTCGACACCGAAGCCGGTCGGTCCAAAGCGCGTGAAGCGCGTGTCCCAGCCGAGCTTCGTGTAGAGACTGTAGGGGGTGTCGTCCGACGTCCCTCCGTCGAAGCCGTTCGAGAACGTCAGGCTGACGCCGCTCGCGTCGTGGAGCACCGATCCGGAGCTGGTAAAACGGTAGTCCTCGTCGTTGTCGCTCGGGCGCGAGACCGCGACGCCGCCGAGGACGGTGAAGCCGGGCAGATCGATGCCGGACCAGCGGTCGTAGTCGCCGCCGAAGGTGAGCGCGGCGTCGTAGCGCTGGTCCGTGCCGGCCGACACCGAGAGCTGCGCCGGGCCGAACATCGGCGAGTCGTACCGGATGCGGCCCATGCGATTGCCGTCGAAGTTGAAGTAGGCATCGGAGATCCGGAGTTCCGTCAGATCGTCGCCGTTGGTGAACAGGAGCCCACCGTACGGGAAGTCGACGCCCGAGTACATGATCGGACCGCTCACCAGGGAGAGGTCGAATTCGGCCACGTTGTCGGCCGCCGCCGAGCCCTGACCGAACATCACGCGGCCGTACCGCTCGTCCCGCAGCCACAGCTCGGCGCGCCGCACCTGGATGAAGTCGCCGGCCCGCTCCCGATCCTGGTTGACGTTGGCGGAGGCGTTCGCGTTGAACGCCGTCTCGAGCGTTGCGCCGAGATCCCAGGACTCTTCGAACGTCGTGGCCGCGGCGAATCGGATGCGGCTGCCGGAGGCGCCGTTGTCGACGAAATAGGCCTTGGTCTTGTCGCCGTCATCCGCGACCGTGGCGGCCTGATTGATCTGCCCCGCGATGTCGAGCCGGATCTTCGGTGCATCGTATTCGGTGACCGGGAACTGGCCGTCCTCGCGCCGGTACTCGGGATGCTTCGGGTCGTGAACGACGCCCTTGCGCAGCTCCTCCACCTCCCCGCGCAGCGACCGGATCTCCTGCTCCTGCGCTTCGAGGCGCTCGATCAGCTCGTCGACGCGCGAATCCTCAGCGACGGCGGGTACCGCGAATAGCCACAGGGAAAGCGCCGGCAGCAGGCATCGCCACGTAGTCGTCTTCATCAGAGACTCTCCCTATCTCGAGCTTGCTTTGCCGCCCGAGCGATAATGACACAAAGAGCGCGAATAGCATGGTTGCCCGATCGGGACTCGGATCGGTCGGGATCACGTGATGCGCATCGGCGGCCACGCTGGCGGGTGTGCAGAACACGCACCTCGATACTCCCTTCCGCCGCGACTCAGTCCAGTCACGTCGTTCCCGTCGCTGACGCGGCGACTATTAGCTTAACGTCTGCTCGTAGTCTATGGACGTCTCGAATCAGCAGAGGTGGGGAGAATTCCGGTTCGG
>JANNQH010000507.1:0-13957 GCA_031400655.1 Deltaproteobacteria bacterium
AGCGATCTACAGTCCGACCGAGGGTGTGCTCGAAGCGGTCGCCGTGTTGCGTCGCCACGTCCCCGACGACACCTACCGTTTTCCTCCGGCCCGCGACTTCACCGGCCGCAACGTCTACCGCGCCTCGCTCCTGCGCCTCGAGAATCTCGAGCGTGCCGAGACGGACGCGCTCCGCAGCGGCTACATGGACGGCGTCATCGTGTTCAGCAAGGCGCGCGCCCTCGAGCGCCTGCGAGCCTTCGATCTCGCGGCTCAGCACTACCGTGAAAGCGCGCGCCTCTCCGATGACCTGCGAGCGGCGGCGCTCGCGAGCGCCGAGGTCTGTGACCGGCTCGATCAGGCCGCGAAGGTCGGGATCGAGCTCGTCGATCCCATTGCGGAGAGCGGCGTTCCCGCGCGGCCGATCGAGCCCGACAAGGTGAGAAGCGATCTCGACGATCGCGTGACCCGCCTCTCGCTCCTGCTCGACGAGCTCGCTGAGGACCGCGAGAGCGGCGAAGCCCCCGTCGATCGCGGGCACTACCGCTGGATCGCGCAGGAGGAGATCGAGCGCGCCGACGTCATCCGCGCACTTTATTTCATCGAGATTAGACACGTCGTGCCCGACGGAACCGTCGTCGCCCTCCAGGAGCTCCAACGCGTCGCCACCCGTCACGGGGCGAGCAAGAATCGCCTGCGGCATCTCCTGCGACTGGCGAATTTCTACGCCGAGCTCGCCCGCGAGTATCTCGACGCGATTCCACCGGAGAGCCTGGTCTTCGATCCCGCGCGCTTCCGGGAGCTCGCCGACGCGGCGATCCAGATCTACGAGCTGGTCGGGAGCCATGATGGGCGCCCCGAAAAGCTCGAGGCGACGCGGAACCTCGAGGCCTTCCTCGCCCTCACTCTGAACATCGATGCAGACCGATTCGATCGCTGAGGCGGGCACGCCTGTGGCTGGGGCAAGACGGCGCAGACGCCGGGCAGTCCTGGTCGTCTTGTGTCTCGTCGGAGTCCTCGCAGAATCGTCCTGCTCGCTTCGGCGAGCAGTCGTCGTGGACGATCTGCTCGAGCCCCTCGGCAGCCCGACGACCCACGTCCCGTCGCCCGCCGATCTCGCCGCAGCGCGCCTGGCTCGCGCCGCCCTCGTGGCGTCGCCGCGAGAATTGCCGCCGGCCGCGAGCCCCGAGCCGCACGCGAATTCCGTGAGCACGAATCGAGAAGTCGCGGGCATCCCCAGCGCGGTGGAGGCCGCGTTCGCCGACTTCGAACAGGCGAAGAAAGACGCTGCTGAAAGGCGCCTGATCGACCTCGCAACGGACCTCCGCAACACGACGCTCGACGATCCGATCGCCTATCGCGACGCCTCGCGCGGGCTCCGGAATACGCGCGGCATCGATCCGCGGCTCGCCTCGCGCCTTGACCAGGTGATCGGCGAAGATCCGCTCTCCCAGGCGAGCCGCCGCAATCGCGACGACTGGCATCGCCTCTTCGCTCGCACCTTCAACAGCGTCGTCGAACCCCTCGGTCAGAGCGCGATCACCGGCTTCTTCCTCGCGCCCTATCACCTGGCGAACAGCTTCACGCACTACTTCGCCGAGTTCTCGAACTCCGAGCCCCTCTCGCTGACCGACCGCCAGGCGCTCGTGCTGCGGGAGGAATTCCTGGCCGCCCATCCGGAGAACGAGATCGCCCCGAAGGTCGAGCAGCTCGTCGTTCGCGATCGCGCCAAGCTGGCCAAGACCCTCGCCCAGCGCCGCGTGCGTGCGGCGGAGCGCGCCCTCGACCAGGGGCAAGCGGGACTCGCGCTCCACCACAGCCACGCTGCCCAGAATCGGCTGGCGGAGTATCCCGACGACTACGCGCGCCTTCGCAAGCAGGCCTTGCAGCTCGTAGAGCGCGCGAGCGCCTCGCTCGCCGAGAGCCGGCGACTCGCCGCGCGCTCGCTCGAAGCGCACGCCACGGACGAAGCGACGCGTGAAAGCGAGCGGGGCCTCGCGCTCGCGCTGCTCCCGCGACGCGTCGCGCCCGGAGAGCTCGATCCAGCGCTCGCCCACTACCGTGCCCAGGCGGGGCCCGAAGGCAACGGACGGGTCGAGTTCGTGAAGGCCCTGGCCCAGCATGAGGCGGGCTTCGAGGAGCCCGCGCGCCGAACCCTGGCACAGCTCGCCGGCGCGGCGCGGGGACGCGACCCGATGACCCGCCACGCGAAGCAGCTGCTCGACGACGAGTGGCAGAATCCTTATGACGCGTTCAGACGCCTCCACCGCAGCGGCCGGCGTGAGGCGCTCGCGTTTCGCCTGGCGGGCGAGTGGGTCAAACGACCGCGCTACCCGAACCTGTGGCCATCCGTCGCCTATCTGATCGATACGCCGACGATCGCGATGACGATCGTGATGGCGCCCATTCGCGCGCTGATTTCCCCGTTCACGGGCTTCCCCGATTTTCAGCGCGCCACCGCCCTCGCCGGCTATCGCTATCTCCTGCGCTATCCCGAAGGCGCGCACCAGCGCGAGCTCGTCGCCTGGCTCTACGACTACGAGCGGGGCGAGAAGCGCTACAGCCGGGCGCTTCGTCTCGCCGACCTGATCCCGGACTATCCCGACAAGGACCGCGAGGAGCTCGTCGAGAAGTCGGCGTCCGAGCAGATCGAGCAGCTCGACCGCGTGGACCGCAGCGACCAGCGCTCCTCCGTGCTGCGCGGCATCGTGACCGAGTTCCCGGACTCCGAGGGCGGACGCGATGCCGGCATGAAAGCCAGGGAGGACCTCGAGCAGGCGAGCCCCCAGCACATCCGCATCACCCGCGGCTTCCTGCTCGAGAACCCGGCGGTCGCCGGCGAAGCCGGGCTCGGCTTGAATCCGGTTCTCTTGAACGGTGATCGGAGGGACGGCGAGCTGCACGCGGACGGCGTCGTGCTGCGCGGCGGCAGGGTGCTCGAAATCCTGCTCATCGCAGAGGGGCGCGACGAGGATGCCCCGCCCGTCTCGCGCGTGCGAGAGATCTCACCGCGGCGCCTCACCCAGCTGACGGCCGCCCTCGACGAAGCCGTGCTCGGCAACAGCCTGGTCGACGCGGGCGCGGGCTTTGCGTCGGACGCCAACCGCGAGACCTATCTCGAGCAGGCGCGGCTCGGGCTCACCGACGATCCCGACCTGCGCGCCACCGCCGAGTCGAAGTTCGTCTACCAGAGCCTGCGCGAGCGTTATGGCATGGTACGCGGACGCGATTCGATCCTGCCCTTCGACCTCGTCTTCCGCGGTAGCCTCGGCGATTTCACGCTGGGCGCGTTCCCCCGCTGGCGACCACCGCCCGAGACGGACGACGCGTTCCTCTATCGTTAGGCGGTCGGGGCGGGCCAGGTTGTAGATCCCGGCGGCGCCGCAGCAGGCCTCGGGATTGCGGTGCGCCACGAGCTCGAGCTTCGGGGTTTCAATTGGTCAACTCAAGAGGTTTCAATCAGCCAGACCTGAACCCTACAATCAGCCAACCTGTCGGACGAGCTTCTTCATCCCCGATCCGCCGAATCGACGCTCGCGAGAGTGATCACCCGCCCCGCCGACGCCAGCGATAGACCCGGATCTCGCCGCGGGATGTCGGGAAGGACCTCATCCACTCGAGCTCGGGGGCCGGTGGAGCCTCGAACCACCCCGCCAGGTACGGGCGCGAGCCGAGCTCCCCGCTGCGCAGAACGACGTAGTCGACCCGGTTCTTCTCGAGGTAGGCGAGGGCGCGTGTACCATCCGTGAAGGGGAATCGGACCAGCACGGAATTGGCGTAGTAGGCGATCGTCGGGCGCACGTCCGAAATGCGAGCCCCGGGCGCGACCCGACCCAGCCACTCCCCGACCGCGATCAGCTCGACCCGGTCGGACCAGTCCTGGCTCATCTCATCGGTGTCCCGGACTCCGAGGAGGGAGGACACCGCGACGGTTCCAAGCACGGCTGTGAGCAGACCGGCTGCGGCGACCGCGCGAACCTGCGGCCCGAGCCCGACCTGCATCGCGCTCTCCCGGGTCCAGTCGACGACCTGCACGGCCCCGCGCGCCCCCCACAGCACGAAGCAGGGCAGCAGCATGAAGAGCGAACGATCGAGCACGAAGGGCCAGAGCAGGAACGGGGCCACCACGAGCCCCGACCAGGCGATCAGCACCAGCTCGCGTTCCGCGCGCCCGCGGCTCCAGGCCGCCCCGAAGAGGCCGAGCCCGACCAGCAGCGCCATCGCAGGACCGCCGAACTGGAGATGCGCGAGCCCGCGGAACAGCTTCGGCAGATTCCGAAGCGCCTGCTCCAGCGCGAGCTCAGCTCCCGATTGGCCCGGCGGCGGCCTCACGAGGGCCTGTGCGGCATTCGAGGTGTTCGATGTCCCCGTCCCCTCGAGCTGCTCGTCGATCCCCCAGTAGAGCTCTCCGTCCGACTTCCCCGCGGCGAGCCCGACCAGCCAGATCAGGCCCTGCGGCGTCTTCGCCTCGAGTCGCCACTGGCCCGTCTCGCGGTGTAGGTAGACGACGTACGGGATTGCGCAGAGGGCGAGGGTCCCGACGATCGCCGCCGCCGCGACGAGCGCACGCCATCGATCGACGGCGAAGACCACGAGCAGGACGGCGCACACGACCGCCAGGTACATCGACTCCGGCCGCACGAGATACGCGAAACCGAAGCAGAGCCCCGCGGCCCATCCCCGCGTGCGCGTCGGCTCCGCCATGCACGCGAGGACGCGCTCGATCCCCAGCAGAACGAAGAGCACGTACGGCGACTCCGAGAGCACCACGAACGAGGCGGTCACCAGCAGCGGATGGATCGCCGCCAGCAACCCGGCCATGAACCCCGCTCGACGACCGTAGATCTGGCGCGCGACCGCTCCGAAGGCCAGCGGAGTCGCGACGCCGCAGAGCAGCGAGATCGCGCGGCCCGCCCACTCGGCGGAGAATCCAAGGCGCACACCGGCCGCAATCGAGCCCGGATAGAGCGGCGGATAGATCAGTTGCGGGCCCAGCTCACTGATCCCCAGGTAGCCACGCCCCGCCGCGAGACTCTCCGCGATGCGGGCGTAGTTCACGCCCTCGTCGCCGATCACCAGGCCGCCGAGCCTCCACCCGATCAGCCGAGCCACGAGAGCGACCGCGAGGATCACCGCCCAGGGAATCCAGTCGCGCGCGGGACCTCTCGCCCCCTGGTCCCCGTACCCACCGGATTGCCCGCTCGCGACCCGAGCCGACGGCCCAATCCCCTCCGTCACGACGCGAGCTCAGGGCGCGGGGACTGTTCGAATTGCGCCAGCTCCGCGGGCGTCCCCATCACGATGACCGCATCGGTCGGCAGGACCGCGATCCGAACCTCCGATCCGTCGGCGATCAGCTGGTTGTAGAGCGGCGCGACGTAGGCCTCGCCCCGTTCGCGCCGATCGCTCCCCGCGGAGTAGTAGCGATCGTAGAGGCCCTCGTAGAGCCGAGCGGAGCGAAACCAGTAGTAGCCGATCGTCGCATGGGGCGAGATGCGCTGCTTCTCGCGGACCAGGTCGGCGCGACCGGAGTCGTCGAGGCGGACGAAACTCCAGTGATCGCCGGCTGCGCCGAAGCAGGGAATCCAGCCCGCACAACCCGTCGGCGGCGTCCCGAGCGCCCCGGGCCGGACGTGGGTATCGATGTTGAAGATCGCCATGGGTGCGTCCGCCTCGCACTCCCGGGTCGCGATCCGCGCGGTCGTCGCCTGGCCGTCCGTCGGCGCATCGAGCTCGACCAAGCGCACCTCGCCGATGCCCAGCTCGTCACAGGCATCGCGGATGAAGGCCCCGGCCCGGTCCTCGGCGCGAACGACGAACACGAAGCGGGCGGACGAAAAAAGATGGCCAAGTCCGATCAGGGACCACCAGAAGAGCGTGTGGCCATGAGCGACGATCTGGTACTTGGGCTGGGCGTAGCCCGCGTCGAGGAAGCGTCGACCGAAGCCTGCCATCGTGATGACGAGGGTCGTCACCGATCCGCTCCCAGCTTGCGCCGCCCCTCCGCGATCAAGGCCTCGATCTCTTCCGCGGAGTGGCGAAGGAACTCGTCGGGCCGAACCGCCCGGTCGTCCACGTAGAAGCCCTCGTGGCCCGGCCACGGCTTCCCGAACAGGATCTCGTCGAAGGGGACGTCCCAGCGGCGCAGCCAAGCGAGCATGACCGGTGCCGTCACGGCGTTGATCCGCCCGAGCTGTCCTTGGAACGTATTCATGTTCCGGGACGTGAACAGGACGATGTTCCAGCCCTCGCGTCGGTAACGGCGCAGGGCCTCGAGCATCTCGGGATAGGGCTCGAGGTCGGCGTAGCTCTGGCTCGAGTCCTTGATCGGGCAGAGGGTGCCGTCGACGTCGACCACGATCGATCGGCGGCGCGGGCCGGGCGAGCTCGTCATGGGTTGCCCTCCAGCTCTTCCAGGATGTCGATGGCGTTGAGCAACAGCGCGAGGACCTTGTTCGGGCGATCGATGTGGAGCGGCAGCATGGACAGGAAGAGCGACGCCTCGCAGACCCGCACGACGCGCGGGTCGATCCCGCGACGGGCGAGCTCGTCGACGAAGGCCTGCTTGTGACCGGCGAGCGGCAGATCGCCGCAGAGGATCTCGAGCTCGAGCCGGTCCTCCTTCGAGATCTCGAGGCGATAGAGGCCGTTGTTGATCCAATCGTAGTCGCCCAGGATCGAGTGCGAAAGCTTGGCGAGGTCGTAGCTCGGATGGGTCCAGAGCTCCGCCTCCGAACGCGCGCCCTTGGGATCGATCAGCTTGAGCAGCGCACTGTGGCGATCGAATAGCATGTTCGAGAAGCAGAGATCGCCGTGGCCGATCGCGAGCTCGGCCTGGGAGACGAGCGACGGGCGGTGGCGCGCGTAGAGCGCGCGGTAGCGCGCCACGACCTCGTCGATCGAGCCGAAGGACGTCCCGCACGCAATCCACGACACGATCTTCCCGAACTCCGGCATCCGTCGGAGCGCCTCGATTCGCTCGTCGAGCTTCGACACGTAGAGTTGGTCGACGACCTGCTCCGAGGTGGAAGCCGCGACGGGCTTTCGCGATCGGTCGTCGAGGAAGGCCAGCGCTCGCTCGAGCAGCACCGAGAAGTCGCGCGGGCCCACGGAGGCATTGGTCCACTGCAAGGCGACGTCGGCGACCTGGAGCCGCTCCATCCGATAAGACGCCCTGCCCTCGGCGACCTGCAGATCGTAGGGGGAGATGAACCAGCGCTTCATGGCTTCGGGGAGCAGCTGGTAGTAGGTGTACTCGGCCTCGATCTTGACGACGTTGCTCGACGCCTTGGTCACGGTGTCACGCCCGATCTCCATGGCATTGAAATGACGCGCATCGAATCCGGACGAGAGGTACCAGAGGCAATTGCGGTAGATTGCGACGTCGATCAGGGCGTGCGACGCATCGAGGGTGGTGAAACCCTGGAGCGAGAAGTCGAAGTCCCACGGGCGGGAATCGCCGCGCAGGATCAGCCGGGGATCATCAGCGAAGAGCGCCAGGGGCTGCTCCGCCGTCACGACTACCGGCTGGGACGCGAGCACGAGCCGCTCGAGCAACGCCCGGAGCCCTTCGTCCGAGCGCGGGAGCGCGCTCGCCCGCCAGACGAGGCAGGCGAGACCGCCGTCATGGGCTGCGCGCAGCGCATCGAGATAGGCGGAATCGCTTCGAACCGGTCGGAACTGGAGCACCGGCATCGCCGCGGCGATCCCAGCGATCCGCTCCACGAGCCTCGCTCTACGCAGCGTGATGTCGCCAAACCGCCGCGCGCCCACGAGGTCGCTGGTCGGCGGACCCGCGATCTCGCGGTCGTCGAATATGAGTCGGATCGCTCTAGCCATGACCCATCCGCTTTCTCGGGAAAATCAATCGATACGGCGCCACCCGACGCTGGCGCCTCGACCAGTCTCCAAACGCGATCCTCACCAAGGTGAGAGCGGACACGAGCAGCGTGAGACTGGCCACGACGATCACCACGTAGGCGTGGAGTCGATCACCGCGCCCCGTACCCAGGGTCCCTTCGAGGGCCTGTAGAAAGCCACGCAGGCGGTCGCCGAGCTCCCCGCCGCCGACCAGCAGTCCGTAGGCCGAGAGCTCGAAGGCCCAGATCAGGACCGTCAGGCCGAGCAGCGGAAGGCTTCGCTGATGGACCTTCGAGACGACCGCACCATAGAGCTCGCGCACCTCGTCGAGCAGCTGCAACGACACCAGGCTTCGCTGCGAACGCCCCGAGAGCAGGAGCGACGCCAGGTATCCGATGGACCCGGGCAGGCTCCAGTAGACGAAGAGCGCGCCTCCGACCACGAACGAGAGCGTCACCGCCAGCAGGGAGAGCTCGCCCGATGCCTCGTCGAGCCCGATCACGCTCACGACGAGGACCAGCAGGAAGGCGCCGTCGAAAAACTTCTCGACGAAATAGGCCGCCACGCCGTCGCGCCAGCTCTCGGTCACCTCGCTCAGGCGGATCACGCGAAAGAGCTCGCCCAGACGAAACGGCAGGAGTGCACCGACCCAGGCAGTCTCGAAATGAGTCCAGAGCAGGCGGCGGCCTCCGAACCGCATCTCGATCAGCAGGACCAGAAGGCGCACGAAGCGCAGCGCGTGGGAGGCGCAGTAGAGCAGCGCGGCGGCGAGCAGGACCGCACGGGACGGCATCGCCACGACCTGGAAGCGGGTGCCGAAGACGACGGCTGCACCCAGCGCTGCGACGAGGAACGCGATGTGGACGCCTGTGGGGCCGCTTTTCTGCATGGGCCGTTCTATCCGATCGCTAGCGATCGGAATTGCTCGCGATCACGTCGTAGTCGTACGTCGACCGCGGACGCTGTCGCAGATCCGTGCGAAGGAACCCGCTCCGGGTCAGGGCGTAGGATGCGAGCATCCCCAAGACTCTTCGGGCCTGACGAAACAGACGGACGTTCGAGACCTGGTCGTCCTCCCGCCAGCTGATGGGAAAGAAGGCGAAGTCGTGGCCGTACTGGACATGCGCCATGACCATACAGTAGTTGAACGTCAGGTCGTCGGGGAAGCCGTGGTAGAAGGGGTCGCGCAGGATCGAGGCGTCGTAGAGGTTGAGCCCGGAACCGAGGTCGTAGATCCGGCGTCCGACCACGGCCGAGAAGAGCAGATTGAATACCCGATTGCCGAAGGTACGGAACGTCGAATAGCCCGGCAGCTGGGAGCCGGGCATGAATCGAGCTCCCAGGAAGGCCTCGTGGCGGAATCCCTCGCCCGACGTGAGCCGTTCGGCGAGCTCGACGATCGATCCCTGGTCGTCGCCGTGCAGGACCGCGACCCGATCGAATCCGTGCTCGAGCGCGTGTCGGAACCCGACCTTGTGGGAGCCACCGAGCCCGTAGTTGTCGCGGTTGCGGACCAGCAGGGCCTCGATCCCCTGCATTCGCTCGATCAGGGGGGCGGCGACCTCGGCGCTCCGATCGGTGCTGCGATTGTCGATCACCATCACTCGTGCGAACTGGCGGGCGACTTCCGGCGTGAACTGGGCGAGCACCCTCGGAATTTGCTTCTCGCAGTTGTACATCGGAACGAACACGAGCACGCGACCCGGACTACTCATGGCTGGATCCTCTCGATCAGGAAGCGTGCCACGATGAAGTTCGCCGTCACCGTGACGGGAGTCAGCAGGAGCTTCGCCACCACCTCGGTCGGAGCGAATCGAGCGACGATCTCCCGGAAGAGCGGAAAGTCGACCATCGACGCGACACCCCAGGAGATCAGTGAGACGTGAACGATCTGCCAACCCACGTAGGCCCCGAAGCGGGCGAGCAGGAAGCGGTGCGCATGGACGAAGGTGCGGCGGGCAGAGACGAAGAAGACGAAGGTGATGGCCACGGCGTCGCCGACGAAGTTCGCCACGAAGGGCGATCGTCCCGCCAGGCGGACCCCCGCCCACAGGATGACGGTCGCGAGGACCAGTCCGGTCCCGGAGATCAGGAGAAACCCGACGTATTGACGGGGGACTGAAACCCGATCCTGCACCACGCACCTCTCCAGGACCCTGCCCCGTCGGAGACGAATCGTCCAGTCCGCGGGGTCACTTGAGGTGGTGGCCAACCGCAGGACACCGGTCGAGACCTCTTCCACCACGCTTAGAGAAAGCGGTGCATCGATCCCGTGAAGCTATCGGACATCGCGAGGTCGATCGGTGCAACGGCAACCAAACCGCCTCCCTGGCCCGACCGAATCCACCCGCCGACACGGGCCGCCGCGAAGCCGCGCCAACGATGTACCGCCATCGCGCGCGCCGAGAGCAGACCGCCATCCGTTGGAAAAGGTCGAAGGAACTGCACGCGAAGATGCGTCGGCGACATCGCCGAACCCGGCTCCGCTGGAGAGGTACCCCGCGACGCTACGCCGGGACTGATTCGCGACGAGCGGTCGCCTGCCAATGCTGCGTATGACGACGGCGGGATCGGTGCCCCCATCTTCGCAGATCTCGATGTGCAGCTTGGGTTGCGGCTGCTCAGAGCGGGTGAAGAGCAGATGCGAACCGCACGGGACCTCGTGCCTTTCTCGGAGAAGCCCTGGCGCCTCGAGCTCGACGCGGTCGGATGGACGGACACCGCCGGCTCGATGGCGCACTCCTGCTCGTCGTATTCATTCGGATTGCCGGTCGAGCAGGCTGGACGACACGCCTGCCCTCTCGAATCCGGATCGCCCGCTTCGGGCAAACATTCGACGTAAAGGAGGGCAATGGCCGATTGCGCGCCGCAAGTGACCCAGGGGAATTCGACACCAGAGCACGATTTTGGGCACAACCCTCGAGAGCGAGGCGTAAGCTGGATTGTCTCGCAGCGTCCGGTAGGGCAAAGGGGCGGATGGCAGTCGTCGCGCAGCCCTGCGATCCAATCAGGTCGGACGATGTCTCGTCACTCTTCCGAGGGAGCAGAATGGCTCGACGAAACGGATCTCGAAGCCATGGACCGGACCCCGAAGCGAGACGCTGGGTCGCGAACAGATCCGGTCGCCGGTTCGCGCTGCGTCGATTGTTCGCTTTTCTTCTGACGGTCGCGTTCTGCCAGACCGCGGTCGCCCAGACATTCGTCGATCCCTTGTTCGACTCGGAGCTCGTGGTCCAGGTTCCGGCGTTCGGACCCGTTGGGATCGCCTTCGCGCCGAACGGCGCCATCTTCATCTGGAACAAGAACGGTGTGATCCGCATCTTCCACGACGGCGAGCTCCACCCGACTCCATTCCTCGATTTCAGCGCACAGGTCAACATCAACGACGACCGCGGCTTCCTGGGGCTCGCCCTCGATCCCGATTTCGAGCAGAACGGCCATGTCTATATTTCCTATGTCTACGAGGAGAACGGGGACCCCAACGATCCGGGTCCGAAGGTCTCGCGCATCTCCCGTGTGACGGCCGACCCGGCGAACCCCGACGTCGCCCTGCCCGGCAGCGAGGTCGTGCTGATCGGCGACATCCCGGCGGATGGCCCCTCCCACCACGTCGGCATGCTTCGCTTCCTACCCGACGGCACGCTCTTCGTGGGAAGTGGCGACGGAGCTCCCAGCCTGAATCTGACGCTCGAAGTCCAGAGTCTCTCGTCGTACCGCGGCAAGATCCTGCGCATCAACAAGGACGGCAGCGCGCCAATGCCGCCTCAACAGGTGAATCCGTTCTTCGACGGTACCAACTCGATCCGCTCGAAGGTCTGGGCCTACGGCGTGCGAAACGTGCATCGATTCGATGTGCACCCCACACTCGGGTACATCTACGGGGGCGATGTCGGCTGGAATACATGGGAAGAGGTGAATCGAATCGTGCCCGGCGGCAACTACGGCTGGCCGTGCTACGAGGGCATCGGTCCACAGCCCGAGTATCAGTCCCTGTTCCCGGCCGTCTGCGGCGCGTTGCCGCCGAGCGCAGTGATCCCGCCGATCTTCACCTACGATCGCTCCATGGGTTCCGCCGCGATTGGCGGCGTCTTCTATACGGGCGGAGTCTATCCCGTCGAGTACGACAACAATTTCTTCATCAGCGACTACACCGGTAGCTGGATCCGGCGGCTCGTGCTCGCACCCGACGGCAGCATCGCCCAGAACGTCGAGTTCGCGACGAACGTCGGGGTCGTGTCGATGGCGATCGGGCCCGACGGGCTCATCTACTTGGTCGACTTCCTCTCCGGCCAGGTCCGTCGCATCGTCTACCAGGGCGTCGTGGCCGTGGCCTCGGCGACGCCGCGCTGGGGCTATTCGCCGCTCTCGGTGTCGTTCTCGAGCGCAGGTTCCGCGAATGGTGCGGGCGGCCCGCTCAACTACTTCTGGAGCTTCGGGGACGGCACCACGTCGACCAGTATCAACCCGCAGCACAGCTATTCGTCGCCCGGCGTCCAGACCTTCACCGCCTCGCTCACGGTCAGCAGTCCCGGGCTTCCGAGCTCGGTCGCGACCGTTCCCGTGACGGTCGGAAGCGTTCCGCCCATCCCGGTGATCGCCTCGCCCATCGGCGGTATCGGTGTGGAGTCCGGGACCCTCATTCCCTATTCCGGCTCGGCGACGGATTCAGACGAAGGCGCCCTGCCGAGCTCCGCCTTGCGCTGGGACATCCTGCTTCATCACAACACCCATGTGCACCAGGCGTTCGCCGGCACGGGATCTTCGGGCAACTTCACGGCGGCCTACCATGGCATCGGGAACTACGCCTATGAGTTGCGGCTCATCGCAACCGACTCCAGTGGTCTCGAGGGCTCGGCGAACGTCCTGGTGCCGGTCCTCCCGGACACGACCCCGCCCACCTCGCCCGAGAATCTGACCGCGACCGCGACCAGCCCCTGGTCGATCGACCTCCACTGGGACGCATCCACCGACAACGGGCTCCTGACCCAGTACCAGGTCGAGCGCTGCGAGGGTGCGTCGTGCACCGACTTCGCCGCGATCACCGGCGCCACCGAGCCGTCGTATCTGGACCCCGGTCTCGTGCCGAACACGACCTACCGCTACCGGATCAGCGCAGCCGACGAGGCGGGAAATCTGAGCGCCTACTCGGTTCTTGCGACCGCAGCGACGCCCGACGGCCCACCCATTCCCGCCGGTCTAGTCGCGGCCTGGGGGATGAACGAGGGTGTCGGCGGCTCGATCGCGGACGGGTCGGGCAATACCAATGTGGGCAGCGTCAGCGGTGCCCTGTGGACGGCGGGCCGCTACGGACAGGGTCTGAGCTTCGACGGGGTGAACGACGTCGTGCTCGTCTCGGACTCGAACGTTCTCGATCTCACCACCGGCATGACGCTCGAGGCCTGGGTGAGGCCCACCTCGACGATGGTCGGCTGGAAGGCCATCCTGCAGAAGCAGACCGACGCCTACTTCCTCAATGGCAATACCAGCAACGACCGGCCGGGCATCGGCGGCATCTTCGCCGGCGGCTCGTGCCAGGTCGTCGAGGGTCCCAGCAGTCTCCCCGTGAACCAGTGGACCCACGTCGCCGGGACCTACGACGGGGCCCAGGTCCGACTCTTCATCAATGGTGTCGCCGCCGGGAGCGGAGCCTGCACTGGCAGTCTCGAGGTGAACAACTTCCCGCTCCGCATTGGTGGCAACACCTACGCCAGCGAGTTCTTCCCGGGTCAGATCGACGAGGTCCGCATCTACGACCGGGCGCTCACGGCTGCGGAGATCACCCAGGACATGAACACCCCCGTCGGTGGCGTGGCCACCGACACGACACCGCCGCTGCGTTCGAACGGTCTGCCGACGGGTGTGCTGTCGGTGGGGACGACGCAAATCGCCCTGAGCCTGGTGACGAACGAGGCTTCGACCTGCCGGTACGGGACGCTGGCGGGGACGAGCTTTGCCTCGTTGCCGAACGTCTTCGCGACCACGGGCGGCACGACGCACTCGACGACGGTCACGGGGCTCCAGAACGGTCAGGTCTACAGCTTCCATGTCCGCTGCCAGGACACAGCGACCATCCCCAACGCAAACCCCGACGACTTCAACATCAGCTTCTCGGTGGCCG
>JANNQH010000508.1:0-3314 GCA_031400655.1 Deltaproteobacteria bacterium
CCCCAGTTCATGCCGCCGGGATTCTGCGGGTACTGGATGCTGCCGGCGAGGGTCGGCGGCGTGAACATGCCGTCGTAGCGGTACTTCGCGATCTCGTCGCGACAGAAGTTGCGGTCCCAGAACGTGAAGCCGAAAGCGTCGTCGGGCGTGAGCTGTGTCGGATGGAGTGGCTCGACGTAGCTGGGCACAGGCTGCGTCGCCGCGAGCACTTCGCCGGGAACGCCGTCCGTCCGAACAGGGACTTCTTTGTGGCCGTGGATCGGGAGCCCGGTTCGGCGATCGAGCAGGAAGACGTGTCCCATCTTCGTGCCCTGGGCGAGCGCCGGGATCTTCCTGCCGTCCGGCATCTCGAAGTCGAACAACACCGGCTGGGACGCCGTATCGAAATCCCAGACGTCCTTGTTCACCATCCGGTAGTGCCAGACGCGCTCGCCCGTCGACGCGCGGAGCGCCAGCACCGAGCTCGAATAGTGATCGAGGCCGTGGCGCGAGGCCGCGAAATAATCCGTTGCGGCGTTGCCCATCGGCACGAAGATGAGATCGAGCTCTTCGTCGGCCGAGAGGATCGACCACGAGTTGGCCGTGCCCGCGACGAACTCGCTTCCTTCGGCCGGGGGCGGGCCGTCGTAGTCGGGCGGCACGGGATCGAAGGCCCAGCGCCGCTCGCCCGTCCGCACGTCGAAGCCACGGATCACGCCGGGCGGCGCCTCGCGCCGCAGATTGTCGTAGACCATTCCACCGACGGCGACTGTGTCGTTCGCCGTGACGGGAGGCGAGGTGACGTAGTACTCCCACGGCTCCACCTTCCCCATGCCGACGTGGAGATCGACGCGGCCCGCCCGGCCGAAATCGCCGCAGATCTGGCCGTTCGTCGCGTCGATCGCGATCAGCTCAGAGTCGACCGTCGCCGTGAAGATGCGGCGGCCGCAGGGGCGGTCGCGCTCGTTCTCGACTTCGGCCTCCCAGTAGGCAACGCCGCGACAGACGCGGCTATGCGGATCCGGGAGCTTCGTCTGGCGCTGGACGGGATCGAAGGCCCAGCGTTCTTCGCCGGTCTCGGCGTCGACGGCGATCACGCGGTTCATCGGTGTGCAGAAGACGAGATTGCGGTCGACCAGGAGCGGCGTCGCATTGAAGGAGGTCCGGCTCTTGCCATCGCTGCCGTCCGACACGTCACCGCTGTGGTAGGTCCAGGCGACCTCGAGGTCGCCCGCGTTGCTCTTCGAGATCTGGGTCGCGGGCGAATAACGCATCCCGCCGCGATCTCCGCCGTAATGCGGCCAACCTGCTTCGGGCCCCGGGTCGATCGGGGCCCCCGGCCCCGAATCACACCCGAGGAGCGCCAGCGCCATCCCGCCGAACGAAGCGATCATCCAGCGGCCGAAGTCCCGACCCCGAACTCCTCGTTTCCTCACCGGCGCTCACCTCCCATTCGACCTCCAGCGAGTCTAGGGCGAAGTGAGCCGAAGAAAAGCGGCGCGCGCGACGGATCTCGCCGCCGTCGTACGCGTCTGGTCGCCCGGGAGGGGTCGGGTCAGAACTGGTCAGAATTGGTCAGAATTGATAGTCGATCATCCATGTGGCGCGCTGCTCGAAGATGTCCTTCCGCTGGCTGATGGCGCGTTCATAGGAGAAGCCCGTCGAAATCCCATTTCGAAGCGGCACGCGAACACCCCAGGCGAAGGTCACGAGGTCCTCGCCCGCCATGCCCGACGAGCCGAGATTCGCGATGTCAGCGCCTTCGAAGCGTTGGTCGGCCGTGACCCCGGCAGCGTGAAGGATGTCCTGGGCCGCTCGCAGCGGGACGTGTTTGGCGGGAGCCGGCGGACTCTTCAGATCGACCTTCGCGCTGCCATCACCCGAATCGAGCCAGACCATGCCATTCAGCTCGATGAAGGGCACGATGTAGTCGGCGCCGGGAATGAAATCGGTCTCGAACGCCTGGTCGAGATGGATGTTGTAGTAGAGCGAAGAGCTGTCGCGATCGCCGTCGATCGGAAGCTGGGCGCCGACGCCGCTGATCAGATGGACGTTCTTCGGCCCCCAGCCGACGGAGAGACCGGGGATGAATACGCCCTTGCCATCGCCCTGGAAAACATCGGCGTTGCCGACCGGGATCTCGAAGCGCAGGCTCGGCGTCACGATCACGCCCCGCTCCCGATCGTCGATCACGGCGTACTTGAAGCCCCCCGTGATGTCCATGAAGCCGTCTTCGTTCTTGAGCCAGGGATTGTCGGGACGGTTCACGATGTAGCCGTCCTTGGTGGCGATGAAGGCCAGGCGATCCGTCAGGGCGAGCCGTGCCTGGAGCGCGACCACACCCGCCTCGCCACCTTCGAACACCGAGTCGGAGGGAAAATTGTGGTAGATCCCGACGAGATTCAGCTCCGTCGTGACGTAGGGATCCTCGAAGAGGTAGGGCATCGACATCGGGGCCACGTGGCCGGCTGGTCGCGCCTCGCGGTCGCAGCCGAAGTCCGGGAGGAATCGGCGGCATTCCTCGGCGGCCTGCGCTGTCGCGACCAATCCACACGATGCGACCAGGACTGACAGTCCCGAACCCCATCCCAGTCGCCGCCTCTCGCCTCCCCGATTCGAGCTCGCGCGCGCGCGACCCCGAGCAATCCGAAACCGATTCAAAATGTCACTCCTCTCTGCCGATCTCACGGCCTTCCTTTCGAATCCCATTCGAAGCGGAGCAACATGCGTGCCGTTCTGGCTTTGCATACGAACGCCGAATACGGCCGTTCACGAGAGGGGCTGGGGCATCAGGTCACGTGCGCGGGACGGCCCGTGACATCTGGCCCCTCACGAGTCCTGATGCTGGCCGAACGCAGGCCCGGAATAGCCCGAGGGACGAGCCGCTCGCGAGGTCCTATCGTCGTCGGTGTTCCCACATGGAGGCCCGCCCATGATCGTCACGTTCACGTTGGTCCGGAAGCAGCCACAGCTCTCGAACGAGGCGTTCCTCGCACGCTGGGTCGAACACACCGAGCGCTTCGACCTGAAGGACCACCCCTACATCACGAAGAATCGCCTCATGCTGATCGAGGGCGAGACGCCCTATGTCGGCATGGCCGAGAACCATTGGCCCGACCGCGCGAGCCTCGAGAAGACCTCCGCCTTCTACCGCGATACAGACGCAGGCCGTGCCCATTGGGCGGATCTCCAGACCTTCATGGACATCGAGAACAGCCCGACCGTCGTCGTGACCCACGAGGCCGATGTTGAAGCGAGCGGGACGAAGCGGACGAGGTTCGTCGGCTGATGGCGAGCGAGCGCCCGATCTTCCTCGAGGTCGCGATCAACGAGGC
>JANNQH010000509.1:0-3070 GCA_031400655.1 Deltaproteobacteria bacterium
GCTGCCGCTCCGGATCAACGTTGCCGCCTACGTGGGCCACACCCCCGTGCGTCAGTACGTGATGGGCGACGCCGCGACCGAGCGCGCGGCGCGACCGGACGAGGTCGAGGCGATGCGGCAGATCGTCGGCGAGGCAATGGATGCGGGCGCGATCGGATTCTCGACCTCGCATGCGGCGTCGCACGTCGGCGCCTACGGCCGGCCGGTGCCGAGTCGACTGGCGGAGATCTCGGAGATCCGCATCCTGGCCGGCGAGCTCGGCCGCCGCGGCGTCGGCGTCGTCGAGGCGACCTGGGGACCCGATCTCTTTGTCGACGAATTCGCGGCACTCGCAAAGGAGATCGATCGGCCCGTTTCGTGGGCGGCGATCATGGCGACCCGCCGCAACCCGGAATATGCGCCGGAGGTCGTCCGGCGAACGGCGGCTGCTGGGGGCTTCGTCCGGCCGCAGATCGCGGGGCGCGCGATCGTGGTCCAGATCATGCTGACGGATCCCGGGCCGTTCGGGAACGTGCCGAGCTTCGTCGAGGTCCTCGAGCTGCCGCATTCGGAGCGGGCCGGGCGCTACCGCGACGCCGCCTGGCGCGAGCGGGCCGAGCGCGAGGTCACGAATTCCTGGGGCGACGTCGTCGACCGCGCCCGGGTCTCGGAGAGTCTTCGCCACAAGGACCTCGTCTGGGGCGACACGTTAGGCGAGATCGCGAAGGCGCGCGGCGGGACGAGCGCGTTCGCGCTGATGATCGACCTCGCCCTCGAAGAGGATCTCGCGACCCGCTTCCACGTCCCGATGACGAACGACAACGAAGAGCAGGTCGGCTGGATGCTGAATCAAGACGGTCTTTTGTTGGGCCTCTCCGACGCGGGCGCCCACACGAGCCAGCTCTGCGACGCCGACTTCTCGACCTATCTGCTCCAGCATTGGTGGCGCGAGACGAAGACGATCAGCCTCGAACGTGCGATCTGGCGCCTGACGGGCCAGCCCGCGGAGTTCATGGGGCTGCGCGATCGCGGGCGCCTCGCGGTCGGCATGAAGGCGGACGTCGTCGTAGTAGACCCCAAGACGGTCGGGACGACGGCTCTCGAGCGCGTGCACGATCTGCCGGCCGGCGCGGATCGGCTCGTCGCGCGGAGCAAGGGCATCGAGCACATGTTCGTCGCAGGGCAGCTGATCCGGCGCGCGGGGCGGGATCTCCCGGCGGGCGGAGCGGGCAAGCTCGTTCGGCCGCAGGCGGATTGAACCGCCGCGCGATCGATTCGCATCCTACAGTCGCTTGACGTAGAAGAGGTCGGGCCCGAGCTCTTCGCCGCTTCCGGATTGGACATATCCCTCTGACTCGTAGACTCCGCGAGCGCGAACGTTTTTCTCCCGCACCTCGAGGGTCAGCTTTGCGCATCCGCGCTGTCGCGCTCTCGCCTCGACGGCTTGCAGGAGCGCGCGACCAACGCCCAGTCCGCGGAATTTCGGAAGCACGGCCAGATCGTGGAGGTTGAGCAGCGGCCGAGCGGCAAAGGTCGAGAATCCCCAGAAGCAGGTCGCGAGGCCCACGGCTTCGCCGTCGAGATAGGCGAGCAGGACGAGCGTGGTCGGATGAGCCCTGAGTCCCGAAATCAGCGCGTCGTGCACGTCGTCGGAGAGCGCCTTCCCGCCGCCGATCGGGTCGAGCGCGTAGGCGTTCGTCAGGTCGACGATGCTCTGCGCGTGGTCGGCTCGATCCAGCTTTGCTTCGACGATTTCCACGCGAGGCATCGGCGCTCAGTCCTCCGACCTTAGACGAACCGGACCCCCGCACCCTCGAGCGGCAGCGACCGGACGCGCTTGCCCGTCAGCGCAAAGATGGCATTCGCGATCGCCGGTGCGACGAGCGGTGTCCCGACTTCGCCGATGCCGCCGGGGGCTTCGTCGCTCGCGATGCGCGTCACGTGGATCGGCGGGACCTCGTTCATGCGCGGGATCGGGTGGTCGTGAAAATTGCTCTGCTCTACGCGGCCCTGCTTCAAGGTCACCTTCGCGCGCAGCGCGCCCATGAGCCCGGTGACCGCGCCGCCTTCGATCTGGGCGACCACCTGATCCGGATGGATCGCGACCCCGCAGTCGACGGCGAAGCAGAGCCTCTCGAGCTTCAGCGCCGTAGCACTTCCGGAGAGCTCGGCGATCAGCGCGACATGGCTTCCATAACACTGCATCGACGCGACGCCGAACGCGCGACCGCGCCGGGGCGTGGCGGTGTAGCCTGCTTCCTTGGCCGCGAGCGCGAGGACAGCGGCCTGGCGCGGGATCGCGTCGAGCATCGACAAGCGGAACGCGACCGGGTCCTGACCCGCGGCGTGGGAGAGCTCGTCCATGAAGCCCTCGATCGCAAAAGCATTCTGGGCGTGAGAGACAGAGCGCCAGTAGCCGACCCGCAACCCCACTTCCTGGATCACCGTGCGAAGCTCGAGATTCGGAATTGCGTAGGAGAGATCCGCCGTGCCCTCGGTCATGAAGGGATCGAGGCCGTCCTTCACGAACGCGGGGAACAGGCGTGCCGTGATGGACGGCGAGATCAGCTTGTGTTCGAGTGCGTCGACGCGGCCGTTGGCGATGGAGCCGCGCAGGACGTGCAGGCTCGGCGGCCGATAGAAGTCGTGTGTGACGTCGTCTTCGCGCGTCCAGACGAGCTTCACCGGCGTCCCCGGCACCGCCTTCGCAATCTTCACCGCTTGCCCGACGAAGTCGACATCGAGGCGCCGCCCGAAGCCGCCTCCGATGAACTGCGCATGGACGCGCACGCGCTCGGGCGCGACGCCCGCCGCTTCCGCCGCGATCGCCTGGGCGCCCTGCGGAAACTGCGTGCTCGCGTAGACGTCGACGCCCTCGGTGCCATCGACGTCGACGCCAACGACGGCGAGACAGTTCTGGGGCTCGAGCGTCATGTGCGCGAGGATCTGGGTCGTGTAGCGCGCCGAGAGCGAGCGGCCGCGAGCGAGCACGCCGGTTGCGTCCCCCGCCTGGCGGACGACCGCGCCCGGGGTGCTGGCCGCGTGTTCGAGAGCGGCTTGGATCGCGCCGGTATCGAGCGATGCGCCGGGA
>JANNQH010000510.1:0-8870 GCA_031400655.1 Deltaproteobacteria bacterium
CGGTCATCACCGTGACCGCCACCGCTTCTGCCCCGGTCGTCGGGGATCAGGCGGTTGTCCTTTCCGTCAGCGGCACGAACGTGACGGCCGGCGACTACATCCTGAGCGACAGCACGATCACGATTCCGAATGGCGGGACGACCGGCTCGGTGACCTTCACCATCGTCGACGACGCACTCGCGGAAATCGGCGAAATCGCCACACTCTCGCTCAGCAGCCCCTCCGCAGGCATCGTGCTGGGCTTCCAGACTTCGCAGCCGATCACGATCGGGGACAACGACTCCTGTGGGGGCGCGGCGACCGCGATCCACGCGATCCAGGGCAGCGGCAGCAGCACTCCACTCCTCGGCAACCTCGTCGCCGTCGAGGCGATCGTGATCGGCCGCTTCCAGGGCACGCCCAGCGACTCGCTGCAGGGCTTCTTCGTGCAGGAGGAGGACACGGATGTCGACGGCGACCCCGCCAGCTCCGAAGGCCTCTTCGTGTACGAAGGAAACGGGGGCCTCGGCGCAGGTGTCGACGTCGGTGATCGCGTCCGTGTGACGGGCACCGTCGCCGAATTCTTCGGCTCGACCGAGCTCAATGCCCTCGTGGGCGTCGAGATCTGCTCGATCGACCAGACTGTCCCGACCGCGGCAACTCTCGACCTGCCGGTGCCCGGTGTGCCGAACGGCAATCTCACGACCGCGACCTCGCTGATCGACGCCTACTACGAGCCGTTCGAGGGCATGCTGGTGACGATCCCGGCCAGCCTGAGCGTCGCCGAGTATTTTCAGCTCGAGCGATACGGCCAGATCGTCCTCAACCAGGGCGGTCGCATCTCCACCTTCACCGATGACAGTTCGCCGAGCGTAGCCGGCTACGTCGATCACCAGATCGAGGTCGCACGCCGCACCATCACCCTCGACGACCGCGACAACCAACAGAACAGCGCGCTCAGCAATGGAAATCCCCTCCCGTACCCCGAGCCCGGCCTGAGCATCACCAACCGCTTCCGCGGCGGTGACACGATTACGAACCTGACCGGTGTGCTCGATTGGCTCTCCGCCGACGGCTGGCGTATCCGGCCGGGGCCCGAGCTCGCGAGCTACACGTTCACTCCGGTCAATCTGCGCCCTGCCGCTTCGCCGAGCCTGAGCGGCCGGCTCGTGATCACGAGCTTCAACGTGCTGAACTACTTCAGCTCGCTCAACACCGGTCCGCTCGTGTGCGGCCCGACCGGCGGTCTCGAATGCCGCGGGGCGAACTCCAATGCGGAGCTCACCCGACAGACCGCGAAGCTGGTCGCGGCCCTGTGCGAGATGAACCCCGACGTCGTGGGCCTGATGGAGATCCAGAATGACACCTCCGCGGCGACGAACGCCCTGGTGAACGCCGCCAACGCCATCGTCGGCTGCGGCCCCTTCGACTACGTCAACACCGGCACGATCGGGACCGACGCGATCAAGGTCGCCCTCTTGTACAAGCCCTCGACGGTCGGCCTGGCGGGATCCCACGTGATTCTCGACTCGACCGTCGATCCGCGCTTCATCGACGACCGCAATCGGCCCGCCCTTGCGCAGACCTTCCTCGAGCTCTCCACGAACGCAAAGTTCACCGTCGCCGTCAATCACCTCAAGTCGAAGGGCTCCGCCTGCACCGACCTTGGCGACCCAGACATCGGCGACGGTCAGGGCAACTGCAACCTCACGCGAACCGCCGCGGCGCAGGCTCTCGTCGACTGGCTGGACGCCGATCCGAGCGCGAGCGGCGACCCGGATTTCCTGATCATCGGTGACCTCAACGCCTATGCGAAGGAGGACCCGATCCAGGCCGTGATTGCCGGGCCGGACGACAGTGTGGGCACGAGCGACGACTACACGGATCTCGTCGAGGCCTTCGTCGGCCCGTCGGCCTACGGCTACGTGTTCGACGGCCAGATCGGCCGCCTCGACCACGCGCTCGCCAGCCCCACCCTGGCGCCCCAGGTCACCGGCGTGGCGCAATGGCATATCAACGCCGACGAGCCGGTGTCGTTCGACTACAACGACCCGATTCTCGATCCCGGGGAGCAGAGCTTCGAGGCGAAGCCCGCAGCGCTACCGCTCTATGCAGCCGACGCCTACCGCGCCTCGGACCACGATCCGGTCGTCATCGCTCTGCCCGAGCCCGGCCTGGGGGTGATGTTCAGTGGCGGCTCGCTCGCCTTGGCCCTGCTCTCGTGCGGGCGCCTGCGCCGACGAAAAGGAGACTGAGCGCGACCTTCAACGATCTTGTGCGCGCGCATCGAGTGAAGGACCCATTCGTCTTGATCGGGCGTTCGCGCGACACCTGCGCCTTCGAGGTCGCCGTGCCCGGAAGCGGATTTCGAATCGGTCCTGCTCGGTGACCCTCGAGGCCGGCTACGGTTCAGACGAGCACGGGGTGATCTGGGCGTACGCCTTCCAGTCCGGTGAACGCGCGCGGGAGGTCGATTCAACGACCGCACTCGACCTGCTGCGGGAATCCCGGAGCGGTGCCTCCGACACCTTTCTCTGGATCCACCTCTCCCAATCGAATGTGGCCGCCGAGCCGTGGCTGCGTCGGCATCTCGGCCTGCCCGAGATCTTCTACGAAGCTCTACATGACGACAGCGTTTCCACCCGCATCGAGCAGGACAGCGAGTCGCTGGTCGCGCTGGCCCACGATGTCCTCTTCGATTCGAAGTTCGACTCGTCCGATGTGTCGACGGTCAGCCTTTGCATAGACCCGTGGCTCATGGTCAGCGTCCGGCGCCGGCCGCTGCGTTCCGTCGATCGACTGCGCACGGCCGTGCGAACCGGCATCCCCTTCAGATCGCCCGCAGGCCTGCTCTCACAGCTCCTGAGGGACCAGTCCAACGTGCTGGCGGAGATCCTCAGGGTATCGACGACAAAGGTCGACGCCGCCGAGGACAACCTGCTGGCGAATCGGATCACCGTTACCCGCCGCGACCTCGGGTCATTGCGTCGAGTGTTGGTGCGTCTCCAGAGATTGCTCGTCCCCGAGCCGGCCGCGCTATTCCGCCTGCTCAATCGGCCACCGAGCTGGATCGACACGGAAGACCTGCAGGATCTACGACAAGCCGCCGAGGAGTTCGCCACTGTGCTCGTCGACTCGGGAACCCTGGCGGAGCGCATCAAGCTTCTCCAAGAAGAAATCGCAGCCCTTGCCAACGAAGCCACCAGCCGCACGCTCTTCGTGCTGACGATGGTGACCGTCCTGGCCCTGCCGATCAATCTGATCGCGGGGTTGTTCGGCATGAACGTCGGCGGCATTCCCCTCACAGATCATCGACACGGGTTCTTCGTGGTGATCGCGCTCGTGGCCTTGTTGACCGGGATGCTTGCCTATCTTGCACTCGGTCGACATGACGACCGCTAGAAGACGAAAAGCCCCCGCTCCGCGCGGTCGCGAAGCGGGGGCTCGATTCGACAGCAGGGACGCTGCTGTTGGACTAGGCGCTCGTCGCGTACGCCGGTGCACCCACCAGCACGCCGTCGCCCGAGGCGCTCGCCGGCTTTTCGGCTAGCGAGGTGCCAGCGAGGGCATAGGCGCTCTCGCTGTGCTCCGCGAGGTCGAGTCCCTCGTACTCGCCATCCTCTTCGACCCGCAGCGATCCCATCACGAGGCCCAGGCCCTTCAGGATCACGAAGGTCGCGAGCGGCGCGAAGAGCGCCACGAAAGCGATGCCCTCGAGCTGGATCAGGATCTGATCGGTGCGCGTCTCGACGCCCGCACCAAGCGTGGTCGCGAAGAGCGCCGACGCGAGTGCGCCCCATGCGCCGCCGACCCCGTGCACCCCGAAGGCGTCGAGCGAGTCGTCGTAGCCGAAGAGCGGCTTCAGCAACGTCACCGCGGCATAACAGATCACGGACACACCGAAGCCGACCGCGATGGCGCCGAGCGGACTCACGTTGCCGCAGGCCGGCGTGATCGCAACCAGCCCCGCGACCGCCGCCGTCGCTGCGCCGAGAGCCGTGGGCTTGCCGCGGTGCAGTATCTCGATTCCGGCCCAGGCGAGCGTCGCGGCGGAGGCTGCCGTCGCAGTATTGAGGAAAGCGAGGGCCGCGAGGCCGCTGGCCGAGAGTGCGCTGCCGGCGTTGAATCCGAACCATCCGGCCCAGAGCAGGCCCGCACCGGTCAGACACAAGGGCAGGCTATGCGGCGGCATCGGCTCCTTGCCGAAGCCCTTGCGCTTGCCGATCACGAGCGCGGCGACCAGGGCCGAGAAGCCGGCCGAGCAGTGGACCACGAGGCCCCCCGCGAAGTCGATCGCGCTCTTGGCGAAGAAATAGCCCTTGCCCGCCCAGACCATGTGCGCGATCGGGCAGTACACCACGAGCACCCAGATGGCGATGAACGCTGCGAAGGCCTTGAATTTCATTCGTTCGACGACGGCACCGATGATCAGCGCCGGCGTGATGATCGCGAACATGCCCTGGAACGCCACGAACACGTATTCCGGGATGTTGCGGGGCGGCGACGCGAAGTTCGCCACCACCGAATCGATCGTGATGCCCATCAGGCCGAGCTTCGAAAAGTCCCCGATGAAGGCGTTTCCGTCTCCGAACGCGAGGCTGTAGCCGACCAACACCCAGAGCACGCCCACGATCGCTGCCGCAGCGAAGCACTGGACGAGTACGTTGAGCATGTTCTTGGCACGAACCAGCCCGCCGTAGAAGAGCGCGAGTCCCGGAAGCGTCATCATCAAAACGAGTGCGGAAGCGGTGAGCACCCATGCGGTATCACCGGAATCGATCAAGGGGGGCATGGTCTGGTCCTCCGTTGGGGCCAGCGCAGCGCTGGCGAACGGAGCTAGAGCAAAGGGCGTGCCATGACCGAAACGTGCTCCATCGAACCTTTTCGAGCCGCTTTCGGCACGCTCACGGCCCAGTCTGCAGGCAGCCCTGACCAGGTTGTGCGCAACGCTGCTCGAACGCGCAGCAACGGGCCGCGAGGCCTCGTCATTCGCGTTCGCCCGCACGCGAAGTGGTCCCATCGACGAGTCCCCACCGGCTTGGCTCTCGCGGATCGTCGCTCCGCCAGACGCGGTGATGGATCTCGACGAGGGAAGCGGCGTCTCCCAGCAGGAAGCGTTTCTCCCTCGCGTCGAGAGCCGTCGGACCTCCCGCGACCGCGCGCTCGACGAGCTCGGCGCGCGTGGCGGTCATGCCGGGCGAGAATCTCCGCGGCCCGCGCGAGAGCACGCCGTGGATGGCGTTGTGTAGCGGATCGACGACCACGTCGCGAAATCCGCCCAGACTGGCGTCCGTCCCTGACACGAGCTCGGCTTCGACGCGCGCGACGACGGTGGGCGGCTGCAATTCCTCGGGTGTGAGGAGCCAGCCCGCCGATCGCGCACGGTTTCCCAGCGCTGCGCGACTGGCCCAGACCGACAGGGGCGCCGACAGCACGAGCGCACCGGCCACGGGCGTCAGCCACCAGAAGGCTCCCGGATGAAGCCAGTAGACGCTGGCGGCCCATACGCTGGCGGCGGCCACGTCGAGCCCATGGTGCCGCCAGGCGCTCCGCCAGGTCGTCTCACCCTGCTCGTCAGCGCCGCCCGCCCAGCCCACCGCTTGCCCCAGCATGTTGCGCAGGACGAAGCGGGAATAGAAGGCCATGCGAACGGGCGCCAGGAGTGCCGAAGCGAGACTCTCGGCCAGGACGCTGCGAAACAAACTTCCCACGCCGCCGAACGAAGCCCCCCAGTCCGCCTTCAGGGCGAGGAACATCGCCATGAATTTCGGCAAGAAGAGTACGCAGACCACGGCGCCCACGAGCCCTTCCACGCGTTCCGGTCGCCAGACCGGCCAGGTCGGAAACAGGCTCCGACCGGCCGAGAAATAATCCGGTCCAACGAGCGTCCAGAGCGCCGCCTCGACCGTGCTCGCCACGAGGAATCCGAGCCAGAGGGCGGCGGAGACGTAGGAGAAGATGCCGTTCAGGAAGAGCGCGCGATGGGTCGGCGCCAGACCCTTTGTGAAGAGCAGCCGAAGGTGTTGCAGGTTGCCCTGACACCAACGCTGGTCGCGCTTCATCTCCTCGAGGAGCGACTCCGGCGTCTCCTCGTAGCTGCCGCCCAGGTCGAAGGCGAGCCAGACCGAAAATCCCGCGCGACCGAGCAGAGCCGCTTCGACGAAGTCGTGACTGAGGATGTCGCCGCCGAAGGGCGGCTTGCCCGAAAGTCGCGGGAGCGCGCAGTGTTTCATGAAGGGCTCGACCCTGAGAATCGCGTTGTGACCCCAGTAGGGGCAGTCCCCGAGCTGCCAGTAGTGCAGCCCCGCCGCGAACATCGGACCGTAGAGCCGACTCGAGAACTGTTGCACCCGGGCAAAGAGGGAGCGAGCGCGAATCACTTTCGGCGCGGTCTGGATGATGCCGACCTGCGGGTGGGATTCCATCAGCGCAACGAGGCGAGTCAGGGTCTCGCCGCTCATCACGCTGTCTGCGTCGAGCACGATCATGTAGCGATATTGACGGCCGAAGCGGCGACAGAAATCGGCGATGTTGCCGCTCTTTCGCTTCTGGCGGACTCGCCGGCGCCGATAGTAGATGCCCCCGCCAGGCGGGGCGTGCTTGCGCCATTCCGCCCACGCGCTCAATTCGTCGCTGATGATGTCGGGGTCGACGCTGTCGGACAGGATGAAGAGATCGAAGGCCGGGTCGGCCCCGGCACTCGCCAGCGACTCACGCATCGCCCGCAGGCCGGCGAAGACGCGGGGGACGGACTCGTCGCAGATCGGAACGGCCAGTGCCGTCCGGCACGCGGGGTCCTGGGAAACCCCGCGCTCGCGGGGCTCGCCCCGATCGCGCGTGATCGCAAAGCCGTCGCCCCCGCGGAGCTGGACGTAGAATCCGAAGACGGCCGTCCAGAATCCGAGCGAGATCCAGCCAAATAACGCGCCGAAGAAGACCGCCAGGGCGATCTCGGCCGGGAGCCACACCCGGCCCGGCAAGGTCCCGAGGAATGCGAAGCCCGCCGCGACGCTCGGCACGACGACCAGCGTCGTGAGAACTGCGCGGCGGAGGTGGCCGCGTCGATTCCAGCCGGCACGCGATCGGCGGCGCGCCTCGCGATCCGGATCTGCGGCGCTCACGGTCGCAGACGGGCGGGTCCGGCGACGCCCTTCCCCCAGGCGCCGCCCGAAGAAGTGTGCAGTCGCCATGGGACTTCGGGTGAGCGGTGGCGTGGCGGCCAGCGTCATCGGAGTCGGCATCGGGCCCGCGGCTACGCGACCCTGCTGCCAGGCGGCGAAGCACCAACGCAGGAAATCATCCTCGCGCGAGAGCGTGGGCGTTTCGCCGGCGAGCGGATGCTCCGCAAGAAGCATTCGCACCGCTTCGTCGACGGCATCGTTCGCCGCCGAGCGGTCCGACTCCCGGGCGAGGGCCCGCGCCAGGATTCCCGAGCTCGACCGCTCGACCTCACGCTCTTCGACCCCGAGCGACCGCAGATAGCTCCGGACACGATCGCGAGCGCCGCTCCAATCGTGGAGCGCGCGCGCGAGGTCGGGGACCAGGATGCCCCCTGCGCGAGGTTCGAGCGGGCTTACCACGGCCGCAAAAGGTAGGACCAGGTCTCGGTGAGCACGTTCGGACCATGCCTCAAGAATGCCCGCAACTCGACCGGATCCCCGTCGGGCGGTCTCAGTTGAAAGACGAGCCGCCACCCGCCGGTCGCAGGATTTCGCAGCACCTGTTGCTCGATCAGCTCCGCAGGCTGCACGCTGGGCGTCCCGCCGCGCGGGGCGGCGTACGCCGTCACGAGGCCCTCGACGACGGAGTCGGCGGGCAAGCCGGCGAGCGCCTCGCCCTCGAAGTCGACCATGATCCGGCGCGCGTCGTCATGGGTGCCGGCATCGATTCGCGTCGCCACGACACGTCCGCCCGGCGGCCGAACCGGATCGTTGCCGTACCAGAAAATCGAGTAGGCCAGGGAGATCGGCTCCTGCGGCGTCGCCGGGACGGCCGGTACCCAGTAGGCGACGACGTTGTCGTTGGTGTCCGTCTCCGTCGGAATCTCGACGAGCTCGATCCGCCCCGTTCTCCACTCGCCCTTCGGCTCGATCCAAACGCCGGGCCGAATATCCTGGCGTGCCTCGATGTCCTGATAGTGGTCGAAGCTCCGATCCCGTTGCATCAGACCGAATCCGCGCGGACTCTCCAGCTCGAACGACGTGACGGCGAGATCCTCTGGATTCTCGAGGGGGCGCCACAGCCACTCCCCCGTCCGACTCGCGATGAGCAGTCCATCCGAATCGTGGACCTCGGGTCGATAGTCCGGAGCGCGTAGAGGCGGACTGACCTCCCCGTGTAGGAACATGCTGGTCAACGGCGCCACGCCGAGCTTCCCGATCGCGGTCCGTGGAAACAGCTTAAGCTCGACGTCGATCCGGGTCTGCGGGCCCGGCGTCACGACGAACCGGAAGGCGCCCGTGGCGCTCGGGCTATCGAGCAACGCATAAAACGTGAGATCCCGGGCCCCTGCGCGGGGCTCGACGAGCCAATACTCACGAAACCACGGGAACTCTTCACCCGACACCGAGGCAGTATCGATCGCCACGCCGCGGGCGGAGAGGCCGTAGACCTGGTCGCGTCCGACGGCCCGGAAGTAGCTGGCGCCGAGGAAGACGGCGACCTCGTCCTGATAGGCGGGCGTCTTGATGGGATGATGGATCCGGAAGCCCGCATAGCCCAGATCATGGGGCACCCGACTACCGAGCTCGGCCGTGCCGTAGTCGAACTGGTCCGGCGAGAAAACGACCGGCGCGACCTCCCCCGACGGCTTCACGACATGCATGTCCACGATCCGGTCGTAGTAGAAGCCCGGGTGGAAGAACTGGATGCTGAAAGGCAGCTTGCGATCC
>JANNQH010000511.1:0-1622 GCA_031400655.1 Deltaproteobacteria bacterium
AACCAGCGGGCGACCTCTTGACCGGCGCCGATCTCGGCAAAGCTGCCGTAGCGCCCGAGATCGAGATTGATGTCCAATGCCTTCGCGTTCGTCGTCAGCGGCTGCGCCATGTCAGCCTGACGCTATCACGCGGTCCGCGAAACGCGCGAGGTTCTGCAACAACGGTCTCGCCGCCCAGACCTGGAAGGTCCCCGCCGAGGAAGCGCAGCTCGTCCGCGACAAGCTCGGCCAATTCCAGGGCGCCTCGATCGATGTCCTCGTGCGAGTCACGGGCATCCAGCCCCAGGCCGGCGGCGGCTCGATCCAGACGGAGATCGTCGAGTACGAGCTGCGCGCCGACCCGTCGGGCGAGCGATTGGCGCGGGTGCAAGTGGCCGAATAGGAGGATCGGCGCGTGCTCACACCTCATCAGGCACCTTGAAGTACTCCTGATAGCGCCGGTATTTCTCGCGTTCCGCGGCGATCACCGCCGCGTCCGCCCGCTGATAGTCGTGCTTTCCCTGGCCACCCTGGGGCTTGCGGGCGAGACGGGCGGTCATCGCCGTCAGCGCCTCCTGCGTGAACGGCAGGCCGAGGTCGCGATAGGCGCGTTCGATCGCCGCCATCGGCGCCTGCATGAAATCGCGGTACTGGATATGAGCCGCAGCGCCCTTTGCGATCACACCGCCCTCGATCCAGTCGATCACCTTGTCCCATAGCAGGGCGCGGTGGTCGGCGGCGGCGAAATCATCGTCGCTGCCGACGCCGTAGGGATGATCGGTGCGCAGCCAGTAGACGGTGCCCATCAGATTGGTCAGCGAATCTGCGGAGGGGATGGGGTCGCGGTGGGTGAAGATGAATCGCGCATCGGGATAGTGGCGCAGCAATTGCGGAATGCGCGGGAGATGGGTCGGGTTCTTGAGCAGCCAATGGGGCTTCCGGTGGCGCCATTGCAGGAATTTCAAGGTCTTCTTGTGCCAGGCGAAATGATGGTCCAGATCCTGCGCCGCGAAGTAGCTCTCCCAGGACGGGATCTTGTAGACCCAGGTCCAGACCTCCGACATGAAGGCCGGGTAGGTGAACTCGGTGTCCTCGACCGGCTGGTCACCGTCCGCGTCGTGCATGGCGCGCACCTCGGGCGTCGCGGCGTGATGGACGTCCGCGATTTGCTGGGCTCGGGCGATTCTCGGGTCGTCGTCGTAGGTCCCGGGCTCGGGCGCCGGCCAGGGAAAGAGCGCTTCCCATTTCCGGACCGAGCGGAACTGCGGATCGTGGGACAGCACGTCCTGCAGGATGGTGGTGCCGGAGCGACCGAGGCCCAATACGAAGACGGGCTCATGGATCACCTCGGCGTCGATCTCGGGG
Organism: Deltaproteobacteria bacterium; assembly: GCA_031400655.1. Taxonomy (GTDB): domain Bacteria; phylum Myxococcota_A; class UBA9160; order UBA9160; family UBA4427; genus UBA4427. Next base: position 1,345 of record JANNQH010000511.1, read on the forward strand.
TTGGTCTTGAAGGCGTCGACGATCCGGAGGCGCGCCTCGAGGAAGATCAGGAAATCCGAGCGCGTGAGGATCCGGCCGAAGAAATTGAGCCTCGCCTCGTCTTCGATCAGTCGGATCAGCGTGCGGAAATGCGGCCGCCAATCGTCGTCGCCGAAATCCGCGAGGCCCGTCTTGCGAGTCGCTTCGCGCAGTAGCGACGCCTCGTCGAGGGGCACGATCGCCTGGCCGTCGAGATTCCCGCCTAGCGCATTCAAGCGGGCGAGCCATTCGGGCCGCTT
>JANNQH010000512.1:0-9953 GCA_031400655.1 Deltaproteobacteria bacterium
GTCGCAAAGCGTCGATCAAGGCGATGTTGCTCGACCAATCGATCGCCGCCGGCGTCGGCAATATCTACGCCGACGAGTCGCTCTTCGTGGCCGGCGTGCGCCCCGCCCGGGCCGCGGGTCGCGTCACGCGCCGTGAATGCGATGCGATCGTGGCAGGGCTCCACAAAGTCCTGCTCCGCTCGATCGAGACCGGCGGCTCGAGCATCAGTGATTATGTCGCGCCCGACGGGGCGGACGGTGGCTATCAGGACGAGCGCAAGGTCTACGGTCGCAAGGGGGAGGCCTGTCCCCTCTGTGGCGAAGCGATCAAGCGGCGGATCGTCGCTCAGCGTTCGACCCATTACTGCGCGCACTGTCAACGCTGAGGGCGCCTCCGCAGAAGGGATCGGGAGGAAGATGCTCAGTCTCGTCGAGCTCGAACGCGTGGCGGTCGCGCTGACCCGACTCTGGGTGGGCGGTCGTGTCGAGCGCTGGGTCGAGCCGCTACCCGGGCGGCTCTGCTTCTCGATCTATCGCCGCGACGGCGAGGAGCAGCGCAAATCCGTGCTGGATCTCGACGCCCGTCCGGAGGTCGCCCATCTCGGTGAGCTCGGGCGCATGCCGGGCGCGCCGGAATCGCTCCCCGCTTTTAGCGCCTACTTGCGCGCCCATCTCTCCCGCGCACGTCTCGAGGCCGCCAGTCTGCGCGGCGGTGATCGCCAGCTCGCGCTGCGATTCTCGGCGGAAGCGGGCGTCTTCGATCTCGTGCTGTCGATCTTCGGCCGCCGCAGCAACGTCTATCTGCTCGACGCCGCGGGGTGTCTGCTGCAGGCGCTGCGACCGCTGCGGGACACGCGCAGCGAGCTCGCCCTGAATCGCGAGTACAGCGATCCGTCGAGCGGTCCACCGCGAGCTGGCGTGGACCGCTTCGCCGAGGTGGAGGACGCCCAGCTGCTCGAGCGGATCAGCGCGCATTATTCGGGTGCACAGGCGGTTCAGAGCGCGGACGACGACCGGCGAACGCTGCTCGCCGTCCTCAAGAAGGAGCGCAAGTCGGCCGAGCGCCGAACGCTTCGCATCGAGGAGGAGCTGCGCGAGGCGGAGGAGGTCAACACCCTCGAGCGCAACGGCGAGCTTCTCAAGGCCAACCTCGCCCGCGTCACACCCGGCGCCTCGTCCGTCACCGTCGCGGACTACCTGACCGGCGAGCCCGTTGTGATCCCGCTCGATTCGAAGCTCTCCGCCAAACAGAATCTCGAGGCGCTCTTCAAGCGCTATCAGAAATTGATCCGGCGCCTCGCGAAGGCCGGGGGCCAGATCGATGCCGCGCGCGCAGCGCTCACTGCACTCATCGCACTCGAGGTCGAGGTCGACGAAGCGCTGGCGCTCGACGAGATTCTCGCGCGGGAGTCCGTGCGTCGACTGCTGGCGCGGTCCGGGCAAGGCCGAGCGGGGCCGCAGCAGGGCGGCAGGGCGGCGGCCGAGGGCGGCGACTTGACCGCGCAGAGGGCCGCGCAGAGGGGCGTGTCCGGAGCTGCGCAGAAGACCGGGCTGCCCGCCGCCTATCGCGACCAGCCGCGCAAGCTCCATCCGCGCCGTTATCAGACCGCGGCCGGGCTCGAGATCTGGGTCGGCCGCAGTGACGAGGCGAACGACTTCCTGACGACGCGATTGGCCCGGGGCAAGGATCTCTTCTTCCACCTGTCCGGCGCGCCCGGCAGCCATGTCATCCTGCGCACCGGCGGCCGCGACGATCCCCCGTCGGAGGCCGTGCTCGACGCCTGCGAGCTCGCCGTGCATTTCTCGAAGCAGAAGAACGCGGGCTCGGCGGAGGTCCACGTCGTCCCGATCAAGAACGTGAAGAAGCCGAGGGGAGCCAAGCCCGGCCTCGTCTATGTGACGGGCGGGCGCGCGCTTCACCTGCGGCGCGAGTCGGTGCGGCTCGAGCGCGTGCTCGCGGCGCGCATCGACGACTAGGACTTCCACTTCGAGCGGGTCATCGCGAGCTCCGCGCGCGCGAGTACGCTGTCGTTTAGACTGACGCGATGATCGACAATGCTTTTCGCGCTCGCTTGCCCCGTTATGCCGGACCGCTGCTCGCGCTCTACGCGCGCATGGGTCTGACGCCCAATCACGTCACGCTGGTCGGATTCGCGATCGCGATATTGGCAAGCATCGCGGTGGCGCGGGGGCAGGGGTGGCTGGCCCTGGTGCTCTGGTGGGTATCGCGGGTCGCCGACGGGACGGACGGGCTCTACGCGCGCCGGACCGGCCAGGCGACGAGCTTCGGCAGCTATCTCGACATCGTGCTCGACATGGCGGCCTACGCTGCCATGGTGCTGGGGTTTGCCGCGGCGGTCCCGCAGCTCGGGCTGCAATGGCTGACGATCCTCTTTCTATACATCCTCTGCATCACGACGGCGCTCGCGCTCGGGTCCCAGGAGGAGCGCCTTGCCCACCGTCCCCGCGACGATCGGGGTCTGCGCCTTGGGGCCGGCCTCGCCGAGGGCGGAGAGACGGGAATCGCCTACAGCATCTTCCTGATCTTCCCCGGGCAGCTCGCGCTCACGACGACGGTCTGGGTCTGCGTGCTCGCCCTCACGGTCGTGTTGCGGACGCTGCTCGCCTACCGACTGCTGCGCGAGCCCGAGTCCGGTTCGGAGGCCGGGCCATCGGCGACCCGATCTTCCCTCGATTTGTGAGATCCGTCATCAAGCGATCCCCCTCGCCCACCCGATATGCCTGCGAGTTACGTGTGCATGAGCCTCTGGGCTCGGAGGGGAGCGTCCGTGAGGGGTGGCATTCGAATCGGATCGGGCATCGCAGCCCTCGTCGGCAGTCTGTTGTTCGGGGCGGGCGAGAGCAGCGCGGATTGGCGCCTCTACGTCCAGGGAGGCCTCGGCATCTCGGGCGCGGAGGTCGATACCGACGGCCAGGCCGATATCTCGTCTCTCGTGGGCAAAGACAACGATTCCTCGCCGCTGCTCGACGCCGCCTTCGGTCTCGAGGTTCCGATGGACGAGCTCGTGCCGCGCGAGTTCCTGCTGAAGGTGCGTCTGCCCGACTGGCCGGTGCGCCTCGAGATCGAGGCCGCGGGCCTGCGCGAGTGGGAGTTCAGGACCGTGGCCGGTGGTGAAGACTTCTTCACCGAGCTCAACGCGACGACCGTGCTGTTCAATTCCTGGGTCGACATGCCCCTCGTGTCGCTCTACAAGCCCGTCCAATATCTCTTCGGCCTCGGCCGCCAGCCGCGCGTTCGCCAATGGATCGAGCCGATGAGTCTCTATCTCGGAACCGGCATCGGTCTCACCGCGCAGATGGAGGTCGACGGCACGTCGAACGTCGTGTCGGCGCAGGACGACATCGTCGACTTCGCCTGGAATGTCGGCACCGGCATCAACTACCAGTTCACGGACAGAATGAAGCTCGCCGTAGGCTATCGCTACGTCGGTCTCCCCAAGGCCACCATCGACACCAACGGTCCATTCACGCCCGGCGGGAACGACGAAGTCGACTACGAGCTCGGCGTCCACGAGCTCCGCGTCGCCGTTCGCGTGCTGGTCTTCGAGTTTCCGAGCCCCTGGCGATGACGTCCTCCCGCCTCGCCGTAAACGCGGTGCTTGCTTAGCGGTGCCCGGGATGCTCGGATAGCCTTCCCGCGTGCCGCCCCGCCCTTCGCGCTCCATGCTCTGCCGGTGGCCGCTGCTCGCCGCGCTTCTCGCGCTTCATATGAGCGTGGGCGTGGGCCTGGCCGCGGGCGCAGAGGCCCCGTCCGACGCGCGCATCCTGCTGAACCAGAAGCGGATGGAGATCCGGCAGCTGATCGAGCTGGTGTCGAAGGAGACCGGCCGCACGATCCTCTTCGACGAGCAGGTACGCGGGGTCGTGTCGCTCGTCTCGAAGCGGCCGGTGACCCCGAACGAGGCCTGGGAGATTCTCGGCTCGGCGCTCCATATGCTCGGGTATTCGCTGCTGCCCTCGACCGTCGATCAGTGGCGGATCGCGCGGGTGGCCGAGGCGGTCGGTGAATCGCCGTTCGTCGCAGCGCCGCGGCGCGAGTCGGATCTGTTCGTCACGGCCCTGATTCCGCTCGAGCAGGGCAGTCTCCCGTCGGTCATGAACGTTCTGCAACCCCTCGCCGGAGCGGGTGTCACGTTGGTGGCGCTGCGCGAGACGAACAGCATGATCGCCAGTGGTCCGGAGCGGGCGATCGCGCGGCTGACGGTCATCGCCGATGAGCTCGACCGGTTCGAGGAGAGGACGCTGCGCCAGCGTGTGCTCCGCTACCGCAAAGTCGTCGACGTCGAGCAGATGATCCAGATGCAGTTCGACGGCGGCAGCTTCAGCGATCGCGACCTCGAGATCTGGAGCGACGAGCGCACGAATAGCTTGATCTTTCGCGGTGAAGACGAGACCGTGGAGCGGCTGATCGCGTTTCTCGAGAAGATCGACGAGCGGGTCGAGGGAGAGGGCGAGATCCGCGTCCTGCGCGTCCTGAACCGCGACGCCTCCGACATCGCACAGATCCTCGGCGGCCAGGCGCCCGCTGGTGCGCGCTCGCGGACGAAGACGAAGAACGGCGGGGATTCGGCCAGGGAGAACGAGCAGGACGACGCGGACAAGACCAGGTCGAGCGACGGCGAGGACCCGCAGGACAACGAGGACGAGCGACAGAATCAACCGAACGCCGCGCCAGCGGATCCCTCGGTCCCCGAGCAGTCGTCCGCTAGGGGCGCCGGGGGTGTCGGTGGCGCTGGGGGCGGCCTGCCGATCGATCTCAAGACACTGCTCGGGGGGGAGGACTATTCGATCGCAGTCGACGAGCCGACCCGCTCCCTCGTGGTGCGGGCGAGCGAGCGGGGTCACGACCTGATCCGAGAGCTGGTCGAGGAGCTCGACGCGCCGCCGCAGCTGATCGCCGTCGACATCACGATCTCGGAGCTTCGGACCCCGACGGACTGGGCGCTCGCCCTCAGCTACAACGTTCCACTGCTCCCCGGCGACTCCCTTGACGAGCTCATCGGACGCCTGGTCAGTCTGCCGGCGGGTGGCGGCTTCGGGACCGCGCCGATCGGCGAAGGCGCGCTCTTCGGGCGTGTCACCCGGGATTCGGGAATCGTGTTCGAGGTTCCCGGCGAGAACGGCCCCGTGCAGGTCCCGCTCGAGGACACGGGGGTCATCGACGCGATCGATCGCAAGGCGATCAATGAAATCCTGATCCAGCCGAGCCTCGTCGTCATCGCCGGCGAGGAGCACGAGATCTTCGTCGGGGACAACATCCCGATCCCCGTGTCGGAGAGCACGCCGTCCGAGAACCTCCAAGGCGGCGCCGGCGGCACGCCGGTGCTCTCGAACACCATACGCTTCGACCGCCAGGACGTCGGCGTCCGCATCAACATCGAAGTCCAGGCCGGCAAGGAGGGACCGATCGTGCTCCAGCTCGAGACCGAGATCTCGTCTCTCGCGCCCTCGGTCGCCGGCGACGTGACGAAGGTCGGCCCGACGCTGATCAATCAGGTGGTGTCGGCGAAGGCGCGCCTCGACGACGGTGAGACCGCGATCATCGGGGTCGATCGGGAGCGAGTGGAAGTCGTCGGTCAGGGCGGTACGCCCTGGCTCGCCGACATTCCGATGCTCGGCTGGCTCTTCAAGGCGCGCGGAAAACAGGTCAGGGATGTGCGACTCATCATCGCGGCCCGGGCGCGGCGCATCTCGACGCCCGCCGAATTCGCCGCCGACACGATCCGCCGCCGGCTCGCCTTCGAACGTCAGAGCGCCCGGGAGGAGCATCTCCCTGAAGCCGAGGGGTCGCCCTACGGCGTGCGTGTCACCACGCGCACGCTCGAGGCAGATGCCGACGCGATCGCCCAGGACCTGGAGCGCAAGGGCCACCGCACGACGATTCATGGTTGGCAGAGCGCCGATCGGCGCGATCTATTCGACGTCTACGTGATGGGACTCGAGTCGATGTCCGACGCGGGCGACCTGGCCTATCGCCTGGCAGAGGACGGCTGGGACGCCGATCTCGTCGTCTTCTCGCCCGAATCGTGAGGCGAGGCGCGCGTCGCCGGTGAGCGTGCCGTTCTGGCGGATCACGAGGTGGGGTAGTCCGAGATCGGCGAGGAATCGGGCACTCTCGGACTCCGCGTGCAACATGGCGATCGTCGTCGCGGCGCCGGCGACGAGACAGAGCGGCGCCGTCACCGAGACACTGGCGGGCCCCCCGCGAAAGCTCTCGCCCGTCCGCGGATCGAGCAGGTGGGAATAGCGAATGCCGTCGACGACCATGCAGCGCTCGTAGTCCCCGCTCGTCGCGATCCCGCCGGAGGAGAGTGCGATGCGCGCGATCGCCTCGTTCGGGCGGTGCGGATTGCGGATGCCGACCTGCCAGGGCGAGCCATCGGGATGAGGTCCGACGACGGCGAGATCGCCCCCCAGATCGACGAGGCCCGCAGCGAGGGACGCTTCACGGCAGAGCGCCGCGACGCGATCGGCCGCGTATTCCTTGACGAAGCCCCCGAAGTCGAGCTGCATGCCCGGAATCGGCAGCACGAGTCGCGGGCGCTCCCAGGCGAGCTTCGACCAGCCCACCAGCGCTCGGGTCTCCGCGAGCTGCTCGGGGTCCGGAAGCACGTTCGAGCGGAAATCCCAGACCCGCCGCAATACGCCGGAGGTCGGATCGAAGCGCCCGTCGCTCTCGCGATAGGCCGTCTCCGCGAAGTCGAGCAGGGCCGCCGTCTCGTCGTCGACCTGCACACCCTTCGCGTCGCCGGCGCTGCGGTTGATCGCGCTGGCGAGGCTGTCCTCGCGGTAGCGCGAGTACTTGAGCTCGAGCCGCGCGACCTCCCGGGTACAGCGCTTCGCGAGCGTTTGGAGTGCCTTCCGCGAATCTCCGTAGAGCTGCAGCTCGCAGGGACTGCCCATGGCGCGAAAGCGGAATCGCTCGAGGCGCATCGTCAGAAGCGGCCGGTCAGGGTGACGGCGAAGATCTGGAAGTCGACCAGGGCAGGCGCTTCGTCTTCATCGCTCACGCTCACGAGACCGAACCCGCCGTCGGAGATGTAGCGCTCGTAGGACAACCCGAGGAAGAGATCGAGTCCGCCCGTGAAGCCGATGCCTTCGAGCCGACCCGCCGGCTGATAGTCGAGCAGGTCCTCGAGCGCGAGCTCGGCCTTGACCTTCCACGAGATCGCACCGTAGGGCGAGAGCCGGAAGTCGCTCGAGCGATCGCCGGGGTCGGCCTCCGCGGCGCCGGCCGGAAGCAGCGTTTCGTAGAACTCGGCCTTGCTCTGGCTGTAGTAGCGGGCGCCCGGGATGATCGTGACGGGGCCGAAGCTTTGGTGCCAACCCAGCTCGAACGTATGCGAGGTCACCGCCCAGTCGTCGGCGTAGAACCGGTAGTCGACGTGGAGCGAGCCGCTGATCCGATCGGTCATCTCGAAGTGGTGGCGGTAGCGGAGCATCAGATTGCCCTGGTATTTCTGATCCGGTCGGCGATCGGAGATGATGCCGTCGGAGGGGCCGATCCCGCGAATCGCCTTGTAGGGATCGCTCAGGTAGCCGTCCGAGTATTTGAAGTTGGTCGTCAGCTGGATCGCCGACGCTCGCGTCAGGAGCTGTGACAGGCCCGCGAAGGCGTCGATCGCCCATCGTTCCCCGGCGCGCGGACGCGCGAGGGAGAGCTCGGGATTATTGGGCTCGATCCAGTCGTAGGAAAAGGCAAGCGATCCGGAGACCGTCGTGTTCTTGTCGGCAAAGGAGCGCTCCGTCCCGAAGCCCCCGTTGACCGACAGGTAGTCCTGCTCCTTCGAGAAGCCCCCCGAGACCGTGTCCTTCGCGTCCTCCATGTAGTAGTCGAGGTCGGCGGAGAGGTCGTAGCGAGTGTCGTCGATGGTGGCGCCGCTCATGACCTGGACGCGCTCGGTCCCGCTCGCCTCGACGTACCAGGGCGAAGCGCCGCTCATCTTTTCGTAGAGGAAGTCGACGCCGACGTCCATGCGCTGCGAGACCGGCAGATCGAACTCGAGCTGATGGGTCAGGACTTCGTAGCGTTCGCGGGAGCCCGTGCCCGAGAAGCGGCTGGAATCGAGATCGTCCTCGAGGTAGGCGCTGAAAGCGTAGGAAGCGCTCGCCTGCTCGATCGGCGTGTCCGCACGGACAGCAGTCACCAGGCCCGGAAGCGCGAGTGCACTCGTCGTCAACGCGGTAAGCGCCCGGCTCGGGAGGACGATGCCCTCCGCCGGCGCGGCGCGTTCACGTTCGATCTCCCCCTCTCGATCGCCCCTCATCGAAGCCTCCCGTTCCTAGTTGCAGCCGCAGCCGCCGCCGCCGCCGCTTCCGCCCGGCATGGAGGCTTCCTTGCTGAAGTAGACGTGGGACTCACGCTTGGCTTCGAGGGAGTCGGGCTCCCAGGACATGTCGCGGCGCGCGAGCAGGTCGCGCTCCCAGGGCGTCACGCGCGCACAGCCAGACGCTGCGAGCAGGAGCGAAACGAGCAGCAGCCACATGATCATTGCGGTCCGCATCGACTAACGCCCTCCGAGCAGCTTCTGGATCTCCGTGCGCAGCTTCGCGCTGTCACCGCGCTGGAAGCCGCGGTGGACGTAACGGATGACGCCGTCGGCGTCGATCAAGTAGGAAGTGGGCATCGTGTCGACGCCGAATTGTTTGGGCAGGCGTCCCTTCGGATCGCTCGCCGAGGGATACCCGGTCGGGTTCTTCGCGAGGAACCGGAGCGCCTTCTTCGTCTGCTGGTCGAGGTTCACGGCGACGACCTGGAGCTTGTCGGCCGGAAGCTCCTTGCGCATCGCCTCGATCTCCGGGATCGCCTTCAGGCAGGGCGCACACCAGGACGCCCAGAAGTCGAGATAAACGACCTTGCCCCGGTACTGGGACAGGGACACGGTCCCCTTGCCGTCGACGGAAGGCGCTGCGAAATCGGGTGCACGGTCGCCGGCTTCGAGGGCGAATGACATGGTCGAGAAGAGCAGCACGAGTAGCGTGAGCGTGAACGAACGAGTGAGGACGAACGTGAACTGCGTCGCGTTCGTTCGGCGTGCCGATGCCGTCATGGATTCAGGATCTCCCGTCGGTCCGAAGCGGCTGTTCGATCAGGCCCATGGCTTGGGCGGAGACGCGCCGCTCGGTTGCACGCTGCATCGTCGTGTCGGCGCATCGTGCTGAGGGAAATGTGACGGGAGCCCCAGCGCTTCAGAGCTGCCCGACCTGGGTAGGCATCGCGAGTGCGGCGATCACGGAGTTCTGGGTCAAGAGCTCCGAGAGGACGCGGGGGTGGTCGGGGGTAGCGGGGTCGTAGACGAGATAGAGCGGCACGCCGGCGCGCCCGAACTCGGCGAGCTTCTTTCGGATCCCTTCGTCGCGCCGCGTCCAGTCGGCCCTGAAGAGCGCATAGCCGCCACGGGCGAGCGCGTCGCGGACGGCGGGGCGACCCAGCACGGTGCTCTCATTCACTTTGCACGTGATGCACCAGTCGGCCGTGAAGACGACGAAGGCCGGTATGCCCGCGTCGAGGGCGCCGCGTACGGCCGCCTCGCTGTAGGGCGCAAAGGCGCCGTCCGCAGGCTCCGCGGTCGAATCGCGGTCGGCCGCCACGGCTGGCTCGAAATCGATCAGGTTGAAGCTCGTGAAGGCGAGGGCGGCGATCGCGACGGCGCTTGCGCGCCCGAGCCAGGGACTTCGCATGGGCTGCAGCTGGCCGAATGACCAGAGCAGGAAGCCGAGGAAGAGCAGCGCCGCGGTCAGCGCGACGACGCTGTTCGTGCCACCGCTCTGCCCCACGATCCAGAGCAGCCAGACGACTGTCGCAAGCAGGCAGAAGCCGAGTCCCGCGCGCAGCTTCAGCATCCAGGGCCCGGAGCGCGGGATGAAGCGCGCGAGGCGGGGGAAGAAGCTCACGAGCAGAAACGGAGAGGCGAGGCCAACTCCGATCGCGACGAAGATCGCGAGGATGCCGT
>JANNQH010000513.1:0-9198 GCA_031400655.1 Deltaproteobacteria bacterium
GGGATCGACCCAGAAATAGGTGCCCGCGGCGCCACCCCAGCCGTATTGCCCGACCGAGCCCAGGGTCGCGCCCGGTGCGAGCTCCTCGACGACCGAGAAGCCGAGGCCGAAGCCCTGGCCCGGGAACCAGCCCGTCAGCATCGGGACGTTGCGCTCTTCGTCCGTCAGATGGTTCAGCGTCATGAGCTCGATCGATTTGCGGGAAAGCAGACGCACGCCCTCGAACTCGCCCCCACGGCGCAGCATCTCGCAGAATCGAAGATAGTCGTCGATCGTCGAGACGAGGCCGCCGGCGCCGGAGGGGAAGGCCGGCGGGCTCAGGTAGCGGCTCTTCTCGGGCGAATCGACGAGGGCGAGCTTGCCATCCGGTCCGGGACCGTAGTTCGCGGCGAAGCGATCGCGCTTCTCGGCCGGCACGAAGAACGCCGTATCCGGCATGCCGAGGGGCTCGAAAATCTCTTCGCGCAGGAAGACTTCGAAGGGCTTTCCGGAGACGACGGCGACCAGATGGCCTAATACGTCGGTCGAGACGCCGTAGAGAAAGCGCGTGCCGGGCTGTTGGACGAGGGGCACTTTCGCGAGGCGGGCAATCCATTCGTCGGGGCGGAGGCTCGTCTGGGACCCGCGCAGGTCCGCCGCGGCGTAGGCCTGCAGGATCGCTTCCGGCGTTCCGATGCCCGGGAGTGAGCTCGCGAGGCCCGAGGTGTGGGTCAGGAGGTCGCGGATCGTCATCTCGCGCTTCGCGGGGACGACATCGTCAAGCGGCGAGTCCGGCGTACGCAGGACCTGCATGCCCGCGAGTGCGGGGATGTGCTTCGAGATCGGGTCGGAGAGCAGGATCTGGCCCCGCTCGACCAACATCATCACGGCAACGCTCGTGATCGGCTTCGACATGGAATAAATGCGGAAGATCGTGTCCCGGGTGAGCGGCTTTGCCTGCTCGCGATCGCGCTGGCCTGTGGCGGCGAAGTGGACGACCTCGCCGTGGCGCGCCACCAGACTCGAGACGCCGGCGAGCTCGCCCCGCTCGACGTGGGCCGCGAGCGTGCGGGAGAGCCGTTCGAAGCGCTCGCTCGACATGCCCGCGCGGGCATCGTCGTCGTCGACTCCCTCATCCGAAGCGTGGGCGCAGCCGCCCTGGCTCGCGACTGCGAGCAGGAACAGGAAGGTCAAGGGAATCGATAGGCGAGTCAGCATCGGATTCTCCGGTTGGACGAGCCCTTGAGCGCGACGACCAGCAAGCAGCTGATCCTTGGATCAGGTTTTGGCGCGGGGCAGCGGCGTGTTGGCATCCGTGCCATTCGCATCGGCGCTGCCGCGGACGTCCTGCACGATCTTCGTCGCCATCGCGATCATCGATGCGACGTCGGAGAGATTCGCTGGCACGACGAGCGTATTGGCCTGTTTGGCGAGCTGGCCGAACTGCGCGACGTATTGCTCGGCGATCCGAAGCTGCATCGCTTCCGGACCCCCCGCCCCCGCGACCGCGATGCCCACGCGCCGCAGCCCTTCGGCCGTCGCCGTCGCCACCGCCTCGATTGCCGCCGCCTCGCCTTCGGCTTCGTTGATCTGCTGCTGGCGCTTCGCCTCGGATTCCTTGATGACCTTCTGCTTCTCGCCTTCCGCGCGATTGATGTTCGCGTCGCGCACACCCTCGGACTCGAGGATCACCGCGCGCTTCTCGCGCTCGGCCCGCATCTGCTTCTCCATCGCCTCGATCACGTCGGGGGGCGGATTGATATTGCGGATCTCGTAGCGCAGGATCTTGACGCCCCAGGCCTCGCTCGCCATGTCGATCTCGCGCACGACGTTGCCGTTGATCGCCGCGCGCTCCTCGAAGGTGCGGTCGAGATCGATCTTCCCGATCTCACTGCGCAGCGTCGTCTGCGCGAGCTGCCCGATCGCGAAGATGTAGTCCTGGATCCCGTACGACGCGCGCTCCGGGTCGAGGATCTGCGTGTAGAGGACGCCGTCGACACCGACCTGGACGTTGTCCTTCGTGATGCAGACCTGCTCAGGAATGTCGACCGCCATCTCCTTCAACGAGTGGCGATAGGCGATCCGCTCGACGAAGGGGACGAGGATGTGGAACCCGGCGCGCAGCGTTCTGCTGTATTTGCCGAGATTCTCGATCACGTAGGCCTGTTGCTGGGGGACGATCGTCGCCGACTTGGCGAGCGTGACGATGGCGAGGAGAACGAGGCCGATGATCGCGAAGGTGAAGACTTGCACGGTTTACTCCCTGTCTCGAACGAGCGCGGGCGCTAGCGGACGAGCCCTCAGCCCAAAGAGAGCCCTTAGCCCAAAGAGAGCCTTCAGCCCAAAGAGAGCCCTCAGTCGCCTGCGCCGCTCTGCCGCTCGAGGCGAACGTCGAGGATGAGTCCCTGGCGCCGCTCGACGCGGCAGGAGCCTCCGGCCGGGATCAGGACGTTGCCCTGATTGCGCCCCGTCCAGGGCGCCCCGCGCAGCATGACGCGCCCGGAAACGCCGGGCGGGATCGCCTCGATCGCGGTGGCGACTTCGCCGTCGACCCCCTCGCGAATCGCGGCCCCGGCCCCCGGCCGAAGCTTCGCGTAGACGCGCTGCCGGAAGACCACGAGGGAGACGATCGCGAGGACCGCAAAGGCGAGCCATTGAGCCCAAAACGGAAGTCCGAGTCCCACCATCTGCGCCAGCCCAACAAGCAGCGCCGACACGCCGAGGAAGACCAGGTAGAACTCGAGGTCGCCCATCGTGATCTCGGCGACGAGCAGGAGGGCGCCGACCGTGATCCATCCCCACCAGGGCATTCCGGGTCCTTTCGGGTGCGAGCGGCAACGAGAGCCGCGGATGCGCCGCGGGACGAGCGCGCGGCGTAGGACACGACACGAAAGGTCATGACCAGCGATAGTCGAGCGAGCTTAACACACGCGAGTCGACGGACGGCGGATCGCACACGGGCATACGATTCGAATGCACGCGTGCGTGCCCGGGCAAACACGCGCGCAGCCCGCACTCCTCGCGCGGGGCGAGATTCGATCGAGCGGGCGGACAAACCGGGCCCCGTAGATAAATAGAGGGAGGATGTTGCGGGGTGGATTGGCGACAATCGCACTCGTCGCTCCGAGCGGCGACCCGGTCCCCGACCAGGGGGGCGAAGTCGAAGCACGTAGGCGCGAAGTGGGCGCGTCGTCCGACCGGACGGGGCTCCTCCGCGAACCCTTCGTGCTGGAACTCTCGGCGGGGCCGGCCGCGATTTGCGCGGGGGCCGGGGCCTTTCATCCGCGGACGCGCAGAGTCTTTCAACGTCTGGGTACCACCTGAGGCCGCCCCCTTGGGAAACGAGGACGCGGCCGGAGTTTTTCGGCCAGATGAAGTTCCCGGAGTGCACAGCTCTTGCGCCTCGAAAAAAGTTGGGATAAAAAAACCAAAATAGTTTGGAGTCGAATCCCAAGCAGGCCGATGGAACGACGGCGTGCGTGGTTCTGGAGATGTGCCGGGTCTCGGCGCGTCTGGAGGAAAGGGTGATGGAGACCGAGTTTCTGCCGCTGCTCGAGGACGTTCGTCCGGTGCGGATCGCCGAAGCGACCCGGGCCTACTCGACGCGGCGTGTTCCGACGGATGCGATGCGCTGTCTCCGGGGCGACCTGCCGCCTTCGGCGGGAGACCTGGTCCTCGCGCGAGTCGAGTCGCTTGGCCATCACAAGCGACTCCACACCGTCAACGGCGGTCGCAAGAATCTCTTCGTCGGCGACCTCGTGATCGTGGCCTACGGCGATCGTTATGCGCCCAACCAGTTCGAGGCCCACGTGCCGCGGGACCTGCGCGACTGCGATCTTGCAGCCGGAGGTGGCCTGGCTGGGCGAGTCGTCGCCCAGCACGACCGAATCCGCTCTGCTGCGACCCGAATCCATCCCCTCGGCCTCGTCGCCAGCGATCCGGACGCTCCGCCGATCAACCTGGCGAGCTTCGCCCTCGAGCCTCCGGTCTTCCGTGAAACGCTGTCGATTCCGGTCGTGGCGGTCGCGGGTACCTCGATGGACGCGGGCAAGACGACGACGGCCGCCCATCTCGTCCGCGGGCTCCATCGCCACGGCCATCGCGTCGGATATGCGAAGGTGACGGGAACGGCGGCGGCTGGCGATCCGGGCCTGCTTCGCGATGCGGGAGCGAGCCTCGTCCTCGACTTCACGGACGTGGGCTACGCATCGACCTATCGACTCCCGGCGCGGACCGTCGAGGCGATCTTCGACGAGCTCGTGCTCCATCTGGCCGCGGCCGGTGTGGATTCGATCGTGATCGAGGTGGCCGATGGCCTCCTGCAACGCGAGACCGAGGCGCTTCTGCAGAGCCGTGCGTTCCGCTCTCGTGTGGATAGCGTGATCTTCACGGCGGCGGATTCACTCGGAGCGGTGGGCGGCGTTCAGTGGCTGCGCGACCGGGACCTTCCGGTGACCGCGCTCTCGGGTCGACTCACGACGTCTCCGCTGCAGATTCGGGAAGCCATCGCCGCGACGCGGCTTCCCGTCTACGGCCGCGACGAGCTGCTCGATCCGGCGACGGCGTCGAAGCTCATCGAGACCCCCACCGGCGCGAGCTCGGACGGTCGATGATGCCCCGAAGCGTCATTGAGTTGGTGCCCGCCTCCCGCCCGGGCGAGCTGGCCTTTCATGCCTTCGTCCCGGAATGCGCGTCGACGGCAGGCGTGGCATCGCTCGTCGTGGCCGTCCATGGAATCTCGCTCAATGCTCGCGAGCAGGTGGAGACCTTTGCGCCGTTCGCCGAGGCGCGCGGTCAGGTCGTGATCGCGCCCTGCTTCGATGCGCCCGAGGACAATGACTATCAGCGCCTCGGTCGCCGGGGTCGCGGTCGGCGGGCGGACCTCGCCCTCGACGAAGCCATCCGGCGCCTGTCGGAGCAGGCCGCGATCCGCTTCTCACGGCGGTTCTTCTTCGGCTACTCGGGCGGAGGACAATTCGTCCATCGCTACCTGATGGCCCATCCCGATCGCGTGGATGCCGCCGTGGTCGCCGCTGCCGGCTGGTACACCTTCCCCGACGCGCGCCTCGCCTATCCGATGGGGCTTCGCGTGGGCGGTGCGCTGGCCGGCGTGCGAATCGAGCCGGCCGAGTTTCTGCGTGTGCCGGTCCTCGCGATCCTCGGAAGTCTCGACATGGAGCGCGACGAGAGCATCCGGACCAACGCGAAGGTCGACGAAAGCCAGGGCACCGACCGCATCGAGCGCGCGGGCCGCTGGATCGGCGCCATGCGCGCCGCAGCCCGGGCGCGCAGCCTTCCCGCCCGCCACGAATTTGTCCTGCTCGAAGGGGCGGGCCACTCCTTCGCAGAATGTGTCGAGCGGGGACTTGCCTCGTCGACCTTCGAATTCTTCGACTCGCTGGAGCTCGTCGCGCAGACCGTAGCGGCTCCCATTCGGCTACAGGAACGGAAAACCTCGTGATGTCAATTCGCCCGCTTCTCCTCATCCTGATTTCCGTCATCATCGCCACGAGCGCTGAGGCCGCGCGCGTCCAGATCCTCGAGGGTGAGAACCACGACCTGATCGCATCGACGAGTCGCGGAATCCGGTTCCGCTTCAAGAACCCCGACCTCGTCTTCCGCATCGGCGGCCGGCTCCACGCCGACGCGGCGTTCTTCGACTCCGACGAGACCGACCTCGATCCCGATGCGGAGATCCGTCGCGGCCGGATCTATCTCTCGGGCAAGATCGAGGACGTCTTCCGATTCAAGATCGAGCGCGACTTTGCGCCCTCGCGCGCCGAATGGCGGAACGTCTGGGTTCAGTACCGACCGAGCTCCCGCTACCGCTTCACGGTGGGCAACTTCATCTCGCCCTTCGGCATGGAACAGGTTTCCGCCTCCAATTTCAGCACCTTCATGGAGCGCTCGATGTCGGGGGCGATCGCACCGTCCTTCCAGTCGGGCCTACGATTCGACACTCGGGGTCGATTCACGAAGCGCCGCTCGCGCCACCGCTGGACCTATTCCGTCGCTGCCGGAACATCGCCGATGGGGCAGGCGAGTGACGATCTCCACCGCTCGGAGCATTGGTCGATCGTGTCCCGGGCGACCTATGCGCCGATCGCACGGCGTCGGACGGTGCTGCATTTCGGTGGCGCGGCCGAATATCGCGACGTGCTGGGAAGCGACCGATATCGCATCGGATCCCAAACCGAATCCGGTCAGGGCCCCCGGATCATCGATACCGGACGGCTCGGGGACGTCGACTCGGTGGTGTCTGCGGGGGCAGAGGCGGCGTTCCTCTACGGTCCGGTTCTGCTCCAGGGCGAGTATCAGCAAGCCTTCCTGCAGCGTGGCGCGGGCCGGGACGATGCGAGCCTCGGTGGTGGCTACGTCCAGGCGAGCTGGGTTGTGACCGGCGAGCACCGCGAGTACAACCGCGGCAGTGGCTTCTTCGGCGGGCTCGCCCCGCGCAGCCGCTGGGGCGCGGTCGAGCTGGCGGTGCGCTATTCGGTGCTCGATCTCGAGGACGGCGCCGTTAACGGCGGCGAGGCGGAGAACTGGACGCTGGGTGCGAACTGGTACATTCGGTCGAATCTGCGCCTGATGTTCAACTACGTACGGGTGAATGCGACCCAGCGGACCGGGGGTGGTTTCCAGGGCGCTGCCGACGATCCGCAGATCTTCCAGTTCCGCGCCGCACTCTTCTTCTAGCCTTCGCGGCGGAAGATCTGAGCGTGCAACCGAGTCGCCGAGGGGAAACGCGATGAGCATGCCTGAGATCTTCGCGGGACGTCGCCGGCGTTTGATCGGGGCGCTCGTCGCCAACGGCATCGGCCAGGCGACGGCAGGCTTCGGGCTGGCGCTCTCGCTTCGCGGCCTCCTGCGCGCGGCCGAGCTCGGGACGCTCTCGGTGCCCTGGCTGCTTGGGATGATCGGTCTCGGACTTGTCGTCGTCGCGCTCCGCGTGCGCGAGGCGAGCGACGGGGAGCGCCTCGGACAGGACTACGTCACACGCGTCCGTCTGCGCATCTTCGATCGTGTGGCACTGCGACCGGCGGGCACAGAGGGAAGGCGCCGATTCGGCGTCACGCTCACGCGCTTGACGGGGGACCTCAACTCGCTCCGGAACTGGGTGAGCCTGGGCATCGCACGGTCCGTCGTCGCGCTCGTCAGCGTCGTGGGATTATGCGGGGGGCTCGTCTACTTCAGTCCGATTGCGGCGCTCGTGATGACGGGCGTGGTCGCTGCGTGCGCCCTCGGCGGTCTGCTCTTGGCGCCGGGGCTGCGGCGCTCGGTGCAGGAGGCGAGAAAGCGGCGCGGGAGGCTCGCCAACAATTTGAGCGAGAAGGTGTTCGCCGCGCGGGCGGTCTGGCAGCTCGGCCGTGCGGACCACGAGCGCAAGCGGATCCGCCGCCAGAGCGAGCAGCTCCGGGATGCGTTGATCCAGCGCGCCCGCCTGAGTGCGCTACTGCGCTCGTCCTCCGAAATCGCCTGGCCCGTCGCGATCGTAGGCGTGCTCGCCAGCCTCGTGGCCACCGCCCGCCCGACCTCGGAGCTCGTCGTCGCCATCTTGCTCGTCGGGATGATCGTGACGGCGTTAGGGCAAATCGCCCGGGCCTTCGACTACCGGATCTCGTTCGAGGAGGGGCGACGCAGGATCGCCGAGACGCTCGCCCAGCCGCGGATCCGAGAGGCGCGAGACGCCGTGGCGCTTCCCGGGGAAGGTCCGGTCGGGCTCGAGTACGACGGCGTGGTGGTCGCAGGTGTGTTTGGCTCGCTGCAGCTCGAGGCGCTTGCCGGCGAGCGGGTGCTCGTCGTCGGGCCGACGGGATCTGGAAAGTCGATTCTCCTGGCGCTCGCCGCTCGCCTGCGCGATCCGGATGGCGGAGAGGTCCGGCTCGACGGGATGCCGATCGCGAAGCTCGAGCTCGATTCGCTCCACGCGGCCGTTCAGATCGTGAGCCCCGACCTGCCGCTGCTCCGCGGGACCGTCGGAGAGAACGTCGGTTATGCCGCGGCCGACGACGATCCGGAGTGGTTGCAGCGCGTCGCACAGGCCTGTGGGATCGTCGACGATCCGGCGCTCACTCTGGCTGGACTCGAGACTCGTGTGGAGGAGCAGGCTGCGAACCTCCCGCAAGGTCTGCGACAGCGGATCATCCTCGCGCGCGCCATCGCGATCCGGCCGCGACTCCTGCTCATCGACGAGCCGGGCCTGCTCGCGGATGCGGTTTCGACCGCGGTGCTCGATCGGGCGCTCGCGCTCTCGGGGGCAACAGCGCTCGTGGTGGGCAGTGAATGGGGCAATCGACCGCACGTCGACCGGATCTGGCGTCTGCCGGAGGGACGCGTCGAGCGCGCTGGCGATTCGCCGCCGCCAGTCGAAGCGATCCACCTCAACTGACCTTTGACTTTATTCGTCGACCCTGCGCATGATGGGCGAGCGAGTGAAATCCGCTCCGAGGGGAGGTGCGGCGTGGAGATCCAGATCCTCAAAAAAATGCTGACCGAGCTGCAGGACATTGAAGCGATCAAGCAGCTCAAGGCCGAGTACTGCGACATCTGCGACGACGCCCACAACCCGGATCGCATCGTCGAAATCTTTACCGAAGACGCGGTCTGGGAGGGCAAGGGCGTCGCGATCGCCCGCGGACATGCCGAGCTGCGGCGCCTCTTCGAGGACTTCGCGCAACAGGTCAGCTTCTCGCAGCACAACGTCTTCAATCCCCGCATCGCGGTGAAGGGCGACACCGCGCATGGAAGCTGGAACCTCCTCGGCCCCTTCACGTTTCGCGAAGGCAGGCGCCAGCTCTGGGTCGCCGTCCGTTACGAAGAGGATTACGTGAAGCTGAACGGGAAGTGGAAGATCAAGTATCTCCACGGCGTCGGGCGGATGGCCGCGCCCTACGAAGAGGGCTGGGAGTCGACGAAGGACGCGGGGGTTTTCTCGAAGGGCTGAGCCGGTGTCACCGGATGCCCGCCTCGCGCCGAAGGTCATGAGCGCGAAACGGACAGTTTCGAAGCGGGCCGCGCAGGATGGAATACGCTCGGCGTTCGATCGCGCGGGCGCTCGGCAACGGGAAGCGGTCGAGCAATCGCGCTGCGATCCAGATCGCCTGCTGCTCGGCCAGGGGCCAGATGCTGCAGACGACGCGCACCACCCCGACCACGAAGAGTCGAGGGTGGCGCGGATGCATGATGCCCTGGTAAAGCCGGAGCTCGGCCGGGTCGTCG